>JBOFCQ010000334.1:0-7784 GCA_051646145.1 Hyphomicrobium sp. | reverse complement strand
AGGGCCGTTGCTTCCGTCGCCAGAACTTTCTTGGCTTCGTTGACATCGGCGCCGGTCAGACTTGCAAGCTTCGCGATCTCGGCGAGATCCAGCGTCGTGAACAATTTGAGGAAGCGCGTGACGTCGGCGTCCTCGCAGTTTCGCCAGAACTGCCAGTAGTCATAAGCCGAAAGCTGCGCTTCGTTCAGCCACACGGCGCCGCTCGCCGTCTTGCCCATCTTGGCGCCGGACGCGGTCGTGAGCAGCGGGCAGGTCAGCGCGAACAACTGTTCCTTGTGGCCCATGCGGCGGCCAAGATCGATGCCGGTGACGATGTTGCCCCACTGATCAGAGCCGCCCATTTGCAGATTGCAGCCATAGCGGCGCGCCAGCTCGACGAAATCGTAGGCCTGCAACAGCATGTAGTTGAACTCGATGAACGACAGCTCCTGCTCGCGTTCTAGGCGCATCTTGGCGGAGTCCATCGTCAACATGCGGTTGACGGAAAAGTGCCGGCCGACATCGCGCAGGAAATCGATGTAGTTCAGCGGCGCCAGCCATTCCGCGTTGTCGAGCATCAGGGCATCGCGGGCGCCATCGCCGAAGTTCAAGAAGCGCGCGAACACAACTTTCAGGGCATCCTTGTTGGCATCGATCTCGGCGATCGAACGCAGGACGCGCGTTTCATCCTTGCCCGAGGGGTCGCCGACACGCGTCGTGCCGCCGCCCATCAGCGCAATCGGCTTGCCGGCTTGGCTCTTCTGCAGCCAATGCAGCATCATGATCGACAGTAGGTGCCCGATATGCAGCGACGGCGCCGTGCAGTCGTAACCGACGTAGGCGACAAGTGCGCCCTTGGCCGCGCGCTCGTCGATGCCGGCAACGTCAGAGCCCTGATGGATGAAGCCGCGATCCGTGAGGATGTTGAGAAAGTCTGATTTGTGCTTGGTCATTCGACAACTTGGCTAGGAGGCGGTAGGCCCCTGGTTTAGGGTGATCGCTATGCGCGCGCGGACAAGCAAACCTTGGCCATTTGGCCAGGCTCGGTCGCCGATGCGGCGCACACAAGCATGGGAAGGGGCCAATGGGCAAGGTGAAGCGCGCGCTCGGTCTGATGAGCGGCACCTCGATGGATGGCATCGACGTCGCCCTGATCGAAACCAACGGTCAAGATCACGTCAAGCGCGGCGCGGCCATGACCTTCCCCTATCGCGATGAAATCCGCGCGCTGATTGGCTCGGCCATCACGGATGCAGCCGGTCTCAGCCATCGCGATGACCGGCCCGGCGCGCTGCCCCATGCCGAACGCGAAATCACCGAACTGCATGCCGCGGCCGTCAATGCCTTTCTGCGCAAACAGTCGGTCGCGCGCGATACGATCGACGTCATCGGCTTTCATGGCCAGACGGTTCTACACAAGCCGCGGCAAAGGCTGTCGGTGCAACTTGGCATCGGCGACATGCTGGCCGATCTGACGCGGCTGCCGGTTGTGTACGATCTGCGCGCGGCGGACATTGCAGCGGGTGGCGAAGGCGCGCCGCTGGTGCCCGTCTATCATCGCGCGCTCGCATCAGCGATGCCGCAGCGTCCCATCGCCATCGTCAATATCGGCGGCGTCGCCAATCTGACGTGGATCGGCCGCGATGGCCGGCTGATTGCTTTCGACACCGGCCCCGGCAACGCGCTGATCGACGACTGGATGGCGCGACATAACGCAGGCGCTTTCGACGACAAGGGCGATGTTGCCGCGACGGGAAAAATCAACGTCGATATCCTGCACGACTATCTGATGCATCCCTACTTCTCGCAGCCCGGTCCGAAGTCGCTCGATCGCAATGCCTTCGACGTGTCGGCAGTCGACGCGTTGACCCTTGCCGATGGCGCAGCAACGCTGACGGCGCTGACGGCGGAGACGATTGCCAAATCGCGTGCGCTGCTGCCGGAAGAGCCTGAACTTTGGATCATCGCCGGCGGCGGTCGCCTCAATCATACGCTGATGCGTCGCTTGGCGGGCGCGGTGCATAGCGCGGTAGTGCCGGCAGAGGCCGTCGGGCTTGACGGCGGTGCTCTCGAAGCCGAAGCATGGGCGTATCTGGCGGTCCGCAGTCTCGCCAATCTGCCACTGACGTTTCCGGGGACGACGGGTGTCGCGTCACCATTGTCGGGCGGGCTGATCGCGCGGCCAAAGGCACCCTTTGGGCACTGACACTTGGGCGCTCTAGACTTCGCTGCGGCCCGATAATCGAAGGATCACGACATGACGTTGTTCAGAGCCGGCATCGCGGTCGCGGGAGTTTTGATTGGCGCAATCGCCGCGTTTCTAGGCTTTGTCGTAACGCTCAGTTCGCTGCGAACCGGCTCGCTGTCGTTGAGTTACGGCAGCGGCGCAACAGCGGTTTCCGAAACCATCCTGCAGGCGTCCGATCCCAGTCGGTTCTGGCAATTGGTGATTCTGATGGGCGTTGTGCCGCTGGTGCTCGGTGTCATCGCGGCACGTTGGGGCTATCGCAGACTCAAGGCCTAGTATCACGCGGCCGACGGCGTTTCTGCCAATTGCCGAACCATCGTGGCAAGCGCCACTGAGATCTGCGCCAGGGCCGCGTAGTTCACCGTATCGGGTGTATCGAACGGCTGATGATAGAACGGATTGCGGTAGGGCGCGGTGTCCGTGATCATCAAGGCTGGGTAGCCGCACGCGCGATAGGCCCAGTGATCGGATAGATCGGCGCCTTCGATGAAGGCGGGAACGACGGCGCCGACCGATGGAAACGTGCTCGCGGCGCGAAATGCGCGCACACAGTCGCCAAGGAAGCCTGACGATCCCGGCAAGCCGATGAACGCGACGAAATCGCCGCGATCGCCGTACATCCAGTTGAACGGCCATGGCAGGCGCTGGCTTCCGGGCGCGTCGGAAAAGTATCCGAGCGTCTCGAGCGCGATCATGCCGCGAACGTCTTCGCAGCTCTCGCGCATCCGGCGCGCGTGACGCAATGCACCCATGGCGTCGGTCTTGCCGTATGGCTGTTCCTCGTTGACGAAGAAGACCAGCCTGACGCGCGCGGATAATGGTGTCGCGCTCTGCGCAAAAGCCCGCGCCAGTTCGAGGAGTGCGGCAACGCCGGTGCCGTTGTCGTTGGCGCCTGGGCAATCGGGAATGGAATCGTAGTGCGCGCCAACGATGACGGTGGAGGTCGGCGCGGAAGCACGCGGCACGGCACCCTGTTGCGATGCGCAGTCGGTCGCCGCCTGAGGCTCAAACACGACTTCGATGTTGCGCACAGCGATGCCTTCGACATCGAAGACATCGGCGCGCGGCGTCAATCCCATGTCGCGCAGGCGTGCCTCAATGGCGCGAGCGGTTGCGTCAAGTGCCGTCGCGACACCGAGATGATGGGGCACCGATGCCGTCGCGCGGATATGATCCTCAAGGCGCAGCGCAAGGGCGTGATCGACGGTCGGTTTATGGTGTTCGGTGCTGATGCTTCGCGGCGCGCGCAGGGGGAAAACGATGAAACGGCGTGCCGCGACGACCGCCGTCACGGCTGCCGTCAGGCTCGCAAGAATGATCGCGGTCATCGGCATCGTCGTGACTGTTCCCAGCATCGGCGTTGGCGTGGGCGTGCGCGGAGCAACCGACGAAACGCCGCCGTTAGAACATGCAGTATGCAGCCAAATAGTTCTCCGAATGCTGCGGATTACCTACAATTGAAATGATTACGCCCCGCGCCTGTTGGTTCAGGGGCGGGGCGTTTGAGCGGTCGGTGAAGGCGCGATTGGCCCGCTTATTCGTCGTCGTCGCTGTCGGAACTCGCCGCGGCGGCGGGCGGCGCTTGCGCTTCCATGCGTTCGAGTTCGCGCTGGCGCGCGCGCTCGCGCTCGCGTTCGCTCTCGCGTTCTTTTTCGCGCTGGCGGTCCTTTTCGAACTGCACCATGCGTTCGTCCACGTAGCTGCCGACGAGGCCTGCAAGTTCGTCGGTCTTGTTCTCGAAGAAGTGGTTGGCGCCAGGCACGATCTCATGCGTGATCTTGATGCCCTTCTGCGTCTTGGTCTTGGCGGCCATTTCGGCGACGGCGGCGGTTGGCACCACGCGATCCTTGTCGCCGTTGAGGATCAGGCCTGACGACGGGCAGGGCGCGAGGAACGAGAAGTCGTAGAGGTTCGACGGTGGGGCCACGCAGATGAAGCCGTCGATCTCGGGACGGCGCATCAGTAGCTGCATGGCGATCCAGGTGCCGAACGATACGCCGGCGATCCAGCAGGTCTTGCTGTCGGGCTTGACGAGCTGCAGCCAATCGAGCGCTGACGCCGCATCGGCCAATTCGCCGGGACCACCGTCCCACACGCCCTGACTGCGACCGACGCCGCGGAAATTGAAGCGCAGGACCGAAAATCCGCGCTGGGCAAAGGCGTGGTACAGCGAATAGACCACCTGATTGTTCATGGTGCCGCCGAACTGCGGGTGCGGGTGCAGGATCAGGGCGATCGGGCTATCCGACTGGCTTTCGTGATGGTAGCGCGCTTCAAGCCGGCCAGCGGGTCCGTTGATGATCAATTCGGGCATCGGTGCTTTCTCGATATAACGTTTTCTATCAGTGAGTTATCTGCGAATGCCTGGTGGCGGGCACGCGGCCTGTCTGGGCCTTTCTGGTCACGACCTCGTCAGTGCTGATCTCTATCCTTGACTCCAGGGATCGGGATTCCCATAGTGAGTTTAGTTTAGAACTATTCGAAACAACTGCACGGCCGGTAGGGCGTTCTAAGACCACAGAGCATCATTCCGGGCGTCAGTTCCGCCGAGAGCGTCCGAAGTGGACGGTCAGCGAAATGCGGCGCCGAGAACCGGGTGTCGCCGACAAAAGATCGGGCGGGTCTCTTAGCACGAGACGGGTAGTGAAATGCAAGCGGTTGGATTGCGCAGCCATTTGAAGCTGCGACAGTTCGGAGACACGGCGCGATGGAATTGAATACCAAAGGCCGCTATGCGGTCATGGCGATGGCGGACATCGCGCGCCATGGGCAGGACACAGCCGTCCCACTGTCGCAGATCGCAGATCGCCAGCGTTTGCCCTTGCCCTACCTCGAACAGATCTTTCTCCAATTGCGGCGGGCCGGTCTCGTCGAAAGTGCGCGCGGTCGCGCCGGCGGGTATCGTCTGTCGCGCGCGGCGGCAGATGTTTCGGTCGCCGCCATCATGGGTGCTGTCGATGAGGAGACGCGCTTCACGCGCTGCGGTCATAGCGAAGACGGCGGCTGCACGGCGGGCGAGCGCTGCATCACGCATAGCCTGTGGCAGGGCCTCGGCGACGCGACGACGCGCTATCTCGAAAGCGTCAGTCTGACGGACGTTATCGCCGCGGCATCTAACGCCATGCCCGCGCCGGCTCCGGCCGCGTCCGCAACAGCCGCCGCCAAGCACAAACGCGTCTATCTCGATTACAACGCAACATCGCCACTGGTGCCGGAGGCGCGCGCCGCGATGATCGATGCTCTCGATGTGATTGGCAACGCATCGTCGGTGCACAGTGAAGGTCGCCGCGCGCGCACGATTATCGAAGCGGCACGCGAAGAGGTGGCCGCGCTCGTTGGTGCGAAGGCGTCGGAAGTCGTGTTCACCAGCGGTGCGACGGAAGCCGCTGCGTGGGCTTTGCGGCAGCGCTTCGACACCATTTATGTGTCGGCCGTGGAGCATGATTGCGTGCTTGCCGCTGCGAAAGAGGCAACGGCCGCTCGCATCGTTGAATGCCCGGTTTCGCCCGACGGCCGTGTGATGACGGAGACGATGGCGGCTGGCGTTCTCAGCGCCCCAATCGCGCAGACGTCGCTTGCCGTGCTGCAGATGGCGAACAACGAAACGGGTATCGTGCAACCGATTGGCGAACTGACAGCGTTCGCGCGGGCGCATGGCGTCACGGTGTTCTCGGACGCGGCACAGGCCGCTGGCCGCATTCCGATTGATTTCGCGGCGCTCGGTGTCGACCTCATGGCCCTATCGGCCCACAAGATGGGCGGTCCGAAAGGGATCGGCGCGCTCGTTGTGCGCGACCGCCTCGATTTGAAATCATTGATCTCGGGCGGTGGCCAGGAGCGCAGCCGGCGTGCCGGAACGGAAAATGTCGCCGCCATCGCCGGCTTCGGCGCGGCTGCGGCAGCGGCACGTCGTGGACTTGCCGCACAGGCCGACATCGCCGCGCGGCGGGACCGGTTGGAAACTGGCATCAGAGCACTGACGCCGCATGCGGTCTTCATCGGCGCGAATGGCGCGCGGCTGCCGAATACGTCGGCCATCGCGCTGCCCGGCCTCTCCGCTGAGACGCTTGTCATCCGCTTCGATCTGGCCGGCATCGCGATCAGCGCCGGTGCCGCCTGTTCATCAGGCAAAGTCGGCGCGAGCCGTGTTTTGCGCGCGATGATGCTCGATGCCGACATTGCGCGCGCCGCCATCCGCGTCAGTCTTGGCGCGTCAACGACGGACGCAGACATCGCCGCATTTCTCGCGGCCTGGAAATCCATAGCGGGCCAGCCAGCACTGGCGGCCTGAAGCACACACACAACGGCATCATGTTCGGTGCCTGTAATGAGGAGAGTTGAGAGCAATGGCCGCAGTCAAGGAGACGATCGATCAGGTCAAGACCATCGACGTCGACCAGTACAAGTATGGCTTCGAGACGGACATCGAGAGCGTGCGGGCGCCGAAGGGGCTCGATGAATCGACCGTGCGCTACATCTCGGCGAAGAAGAACGAGCCGTCGTGGCTGCTTGAGTGGCGTCTCGAGGCCTTCCAGCGCTGGAAGGCGATGACCGAGCCGACCTGGGCGAAGGTGCACTACCCGAAGATCGACTTTCAGGATCTCTATTACTATTCCGCGCCGAAATCGACGGAAGGCCCAAAGAGCCTGGACGAAGTCGATCCCGAATTGCTGCGCATGTATGAGAAGCTCGGCGTGCCGCTGCGCGAACGAGAAGTGCTGGCCGGTGTGCAAGGCTCGCGCGTTGCCGTCGATGCGGTGTTCGACAGCGTGTCCGTCGTCACCACCTTCAAGGACGAATTGAAGAAGGCCGGCGTGATCTTCTGCTCGATCTCGGAAGCGGTGCGCGAATATCCCGATCTCGTGAAGAAATATCTGGGATCGGTCGTGCCGCAGTCCGACAACTATTATGCGGCGCTCAACTCGGCCGTGTTCTCCGACGGGTCGTTCGTCTACGTGCCGGAAGGCGTGCGCTGCCCGATGGAGCTGTCGACCTACTTCCGCATCAACGAGAAGCAGACGGGGCAATTCGAGCGCACGTTGATCATCGCCGATCGCGGCGCCTACGTCAGCTATCTCGAAGGCTGCACCGCGCCCATGCGCGACGAAAATCAGTTGCACGCCGCGGTCGTCGAACTCGTGGCGCTCGACGACGCCGAGATCAAATACTCGACCGTTCAGAACTGGTATCCGGGCGACAAGAACGGCAAGGGCGGCATTTATAACTTCGTGACCAAGCGCGGCGATTGCCGCGGGCATCACGCCAAGATCTCTTGGACGCAGGTCGAGACCGGCTCGGCGATTACCTGGAAGTATCCGAGCTGCATTCTTCGCGGCGACTATTCGCGCGGCGAGTTCTATTCGATCGCCGTATCGAACGGCTATCAGCAGGTCGACAGCGGCACCAAGATGATCCACCTCGGCAAGAATTCGTCGAGCCGCATCATCTCGAAGGGTATCGCGGCCGGGCATTCGCAGAACACCTATCGCGGCCTCGTTTCGGCGCACCGCAAGGCAACGGGTGTGCGCAACTTCACCAACTGCGATTCCTTGCTGAT
>JBOFCQ010000333.1:0-4352 GCA_051646145.1 Hyphomicrobium sp. | reverse complement strand
CGGATTTCCAAAGACGGCCCGTTATTGGCTTCGAAGGCGCCGGACAGTCACTCCCCCCGGATCAGACAGTTCGCCTCCGCCTCATATCGAAGGAGAGAAGATCCATGTTGAAAATGACTCGCGGCGCGATGCTCGCGCTGACAGCCCTCGTCGCGGTGCCCGTCGGATTTGCCGTTGCAAAGCCCGGTGACCATCGCGGCTGGCACGCCATGTCGCCGGAAACGCGCGCTCGCCTTGACGACGGCAAGCTGGCGATGGCCAAGACCGCGCTGCGTCTGACCCCGGACCAGGAAAAGCTCTGGGCGCCGGTCGAAGCCGAAGTGAAGGCGATGTTCAAAGCCCGCACCGACAAGATGGCCGAACGCCAGAAGATGCGAGAAGAGCGCAACAAGGCGCGCGAAGATCGCAAGGCCGGCAGCGACGACAAGACGACCGACACGGCACGTCCTGACATCTCTGAGCGCATCGAGAAGATGAGCACAGACATGAGCGAGCGGGCCGAGCGCATGAAGGCGTTCTCGGGCGCATTCAAGCCGTTCTATGCCGCACTGACGGATGAGCAGAAGCAGGTTCTGCGTCCGCTGATGCGCGACATGATGCCGGGTGGCGGACGTGGCGGCATGAAGGGCCGTCATGGCGGTCACTGGGGCAGCAAGTGGGCGCACGGCGGTGGCAAGTGGGGCCACGGTCACGGCGGCGGCCGTCACGGTGAGCGCGGCGAAGGCCGCGGTCCAGGTGGCGGACCTGGTGATGGCTCGGGTGACGGCAGCGGTGGTGGCAGCGGCGGTAGTGCCGGCTCCGGCGACCGCAAGGCTCCCGACGCTCCGAATTTCGCGCCTGAGATCGATGGCGACGAAGACGGCATCGGTGGCGGCGATCGGCTGTAAGGCGGCCAGTCGCGCAGCCCCGGCCCCTCATCCCCCCTCCGCCGGGGCGCGTCGCGCGGACGCCATGACAGTCGATCGTTGCCGCCGTCCCTGAAAAGGACGGCAAACAAAGAGAAAGGCCGGAAGCTTGCGCTTCCGGCCTTTTTTATTTGGGTGTTTCGATGAAGCGCGGTCGCTCAGGCGGCCGGCTTGGCATTCGGACGGCGTCCGCCGCTACCGCTGCCGCGATTGAGGAACTTCGGCGGCTTCTGGCCATCCCAGTTGCCGCGATTGGCGCCGCCCGAACGGGCCGGACCGGCATCGGTGCGCGGGCGTTCATTGCGGTGACCCGACGCGTTCTGGCTTGCGCCAGCGTCATCGCGCCGTTCGCTCGTGCGTGCCGGACGGCCGTGACCGCCGCCATGTCCTGACGAAGCATGGCCCGAGGCGCCATGACCTGCTGATCTGTGACCACCTTCACCGTGACCGGCTGACCGGTGTGCGTGCTCGCCGCGCGGCTGACCGCCGCCATGGCCGGCGTGCTTGCCGCCTGCATGGCCACCGCCTGCGTGCGCGCCCTGACCGCGGCCGCCGCGATCGGAGGGTGCAGCGTTGCCGTTGCGGCCGCCGTTGCCGCGCTGATCGCGATCACGATCCCGCTCGGGGCTGTAGCCGCGTGCTTCGCCATGGGCGCTGTCGGCGCGGCGCGGCTTGCTGGCGGTTTGGGCACCAGCGGCAGCGCCGTGACCGGTATGGCTGCGCGCGCGCTCACCGCCACGCTCTCCACCACGTTCGCCACGTGCATGGTGACCGCCTTCACCGCGGTTGTTCTGACGCGGTCCACGGCGATGCGCGCCTTCGTGGCGCGGTGCGTCGTGGTCGCGGTGGGGACGGCGTTCGGACATTGCGACCGGTGCGCCGCCGCAATCGCCGATGACGGCGATCGGCTGCTTCATCAAGCGTTCGATGGCCTTGATCTCGCCGATCTCGCCGGGATCGCAGAGCGAAATGGCGATGCCGCTTTCACCCTTGCGAGCCGTGCGGCCGATACGGTGGACATAGGTCTCAGGCTCGATCGGCATGTCGAAGTTGACGACGTGCGATACGTTCGAGACGTCGATGCCGCGGGCCGCGATATCGGTTGCAACCAGCACGCGGACGTGACCGGCCGAGAAATCGTGCAAAGCGCGCTGACGGGCATTTTGCGCCTTGTTGCCATGAATGGCGGAGGCGCCGATGCCGGCCATGCCGAGACGATCGGCAACGCGATCCGCGCCACGCTTGGTGCGCGTGAACACGATGACGCGATTCATGGCCGGGTCTTCGAGCAATGTGTGCAGGCGGCTCTGCTTGTCGGCCATGCGCACGATCATCACCTTCTGATCGATGCGGTCGACAACCATCTGCTTCGGGCTGAGGTCGATCTTGTAGGGATCGGTCAGCAGATCGTGGGCAAGCGCGCGGATCTCGGTCGGCATGGTGGCCGAGAACAAGGCCGTGCGGCGCTGGCGCGGCAGCAGGTTCACGATTTTGCGGATGTCGCGGATGAAGCCCATGTCGAACATGCGATCGGCTTCGTCGAGCACCAGCGTCATGACGGATGTCAGATCGGCGTGGCGTTCGGCAACGTGATCGAGCAGGCGGCCGGGCGTGGCAACGAGAATGTGCACGCCGCGCTTCAAGGCGCTGATCTGCGGACCCTTGCTGACGCCGCCAAGAACGACCGCACGGCGGATGTTCATGAAGCGCGACAGGGCGGCCACTTCGGCGTCGATCTGGAGAGCCAGTTCGCGCGTCGGCGCCAGGATCAGCGTCATCACCTGACGCGGGTTGGGCTCAACCGGGTTCAGCGCAAAGCGCTGCAGCACCGGCAGAAGAAACGTTGCCGTCTTGCCCGAGCCGGTTTCGGCCAGAGCCAGGATATCGCGGTTCTGCAACTGCGGCGGCAGGCCCTGCACCTGGATAGGAGTGGGCGTGACGTAATCGTGCGCTGCGAGCGCACGCGTCAAAGGCTCGGCAAAGCCGAAAGCCTCGAAAGTCGATTGTGTCAAAGCTGAAAATTCCCAAGGGCTTCTAGTACCCAGGCGCGCACTCTGGCGTCGCGGGGTCTAGTCCCATGGCCCACACCGGCGCAAACGGGGTGTGGCCTTGTTTGTTCGGATTGATCTCAATGCAGGGTCGAGCGCGTTGGTCTTGCAACGCCTTTGAAGTGACACGAGGACCCGTGCGCCATCGAAGAGCAATGACGGCTTATGCGCAGGCTTCGAAGGCTAAGTCAAGGCAGGCTCGACAGAATGTGCGCCGATGCCGCGCTCTAAGCGCCTATTTGGCGTCCTTGGCCGGGCACGGATACGCTTCGGCAAATGCCGCGTCGACGGTGACGTGGCGCGGTTCGGTCCAGCGTGTGGTGTTGCGGTCGGCCCAGGCAACATAGATGTCCGTTAACGTGTCCATGCTGACCTCGCGCGGCTTGCAATAGCCGGAATCGGGCCGTGCAAGGCGCATGTGGGCGTTGAGCACGCCGGCGCACGACGACTTGAGGCGGATGTAGTCTTGCGAGAACTGCCCATCGGCCGGCACGGGTACGGCCTTGTAGGCCTTGCACAGCTCGATGAGCACGATGGCTTCATCGGCGGCTTGGATGCTGGCGGATGGCAATGCCAGGCTCGTCGCGGCGGCGAGTGCCGCAATCGTGCCGATGCGCGCTTTCGTGAAGGCCATGGAAACTCGAACCGTCTTGTGATTGCGCATCGTCGGCACCTCTGGTGAATTGCGTGCGGAACGCCGCGTTCCTAGCATGTCCACCTTGATCCGCAACAGCCTTCGGAAGTCGCATGAACTGACTTCCGGCGTCACGAACCGGCCGCCGCCGCAGGAATTTGCACGCGTCATGACCGACCGCATCGACGCCATCGCAGCCTTGATGCTCGACACGCTCGATGGGCGACGGCAAATGGCGCCGATGGCCGCCAGCGAACAGGGCTTCGAACTCGACGACGCCTATCGCGTCACGGCGCGGGTGACGGACATGCGCCGCGCGCGGGGCGAAACGCCGATCGGCCGCAAGCTCGGCTTCACCAATCGCACGATCTGGGATGAGTACAACGTCTATGCGCCCATCTGGGGCTACGTGTACGACACGACCGTGCGTGAGATTAACCCCGCAGCCGCCGCGTTCGATCTGGCGCGCGTCGTCGAACCGCGCATCGAGCCGGAGATCACACTCTCGCTCAAACGCGCGCCTGAAGTCGGCATGGACGAGCGTGCGTTGCTTGGCTGCGTCGATTGGGTCGCGCACGGGTTCGAGATCGTGCAATCGCTGTTTCCCGGCTGGCGGTTTACCGCGCCAGATACGGTCGCCGCCTTCGGGCTGCACGGTGCGCTGCTGCTTGGACCGCGCCATGCCATCACGCCCGAAAACTTCGAGACGTGGCTGGCTGAGCTGTCGTCTTTTGAGGTCGCGCTCTATCGCGGCGGCGAGGAAAT
>JBOFCQ010000290.1:0-1570 GCA_051646145.1 Hyphomicrobium sp. | reverse complement strand
CACGCCATCCAGCAATCGGATTGGCAAAAGACAATGATCGGTTTTGCAGCGTTCCCGGTCGTCAATCGCGCGAGGTTCGTTGTGAGGTAGTCCTGGAAGCGCGCGTCGATCACCCCGCGACCGACATCAGGCAGCCACGTCGCGTCCGGGATCGACTGATGCGGACGCGACAGCTTCCACGCGCCGGTCGCAACGTCCGCGCCCGCGCCCTCGGACGGCATAACGTCGAGCAGCAGGGCGCCGGACGCGATCAAGCGATCGACGCCGTCGAGATCGACACGCGCGCCACCGGGCACCGTTTCAGGCACAGCCGCCCGATAATGCGCGATGCGATAGCCAGTGACGGGATCGAAGGCGTCATCTGACGCGGCGGCATCCGCGATTGCGAGCCCGCAGGCGATTGCACCCGCGAGCACCACGCGCGCGCCGACAGCGGCAAACCTCATGACACTCCTGGTGCGGCGCATCTGGCCATACGACATGACGGCAGTCCTGCCTGCGTTCTCTCAGCGACACGCAGGAGCTGGCAATCACGTCGCCCGTGCGCTTAATTCGTTGCTCTTACCGCCGCGCCCCAAGGATAGCGCCCGACCTTGATCGACTTGATGGGCCGCAGCGTCTTGGTGTCGATAACGGTGACGTCGTTCGACACGCCGTTGGTTGAGAACAGCAGATCTTCCTCCGGCGTCAAGGCAAGATGCCAGACGCGTTGCCCGACAACGAGGTATTTCAGCACTTCCGCCTTTTCAACGTCGATGACCGCGATGCGCGCCGCCGGGCCGAGGGCGACGAACGCGGTCTTGCCGTCCTTCGTCATGGTGGCGCCGACCGGCTGGATGTTCTCTGTCGGAATGCCGGGCAGCGTGAACGAGATCTTCTTCTCGATTTCGCGCTTGGCCACATCGATGATCGTCACCGTACCGCCGATCTCCGATGTCACCCAGAGCTTCTTGCCATCGGGTGTGAATTCGGCGTGCCGCGGACGCGGATCGACGAGAATGTTGGCAACCGTTTCATAGGTCTTGGTGTCGATCAAATGCGCCATATTCGTCGTTTCCGACGTGGTGACGGCGATGGAATCGTCCGGTGAAATCGCCATGCCTTCCGGCTCGACGCCGACGCTGACCTGCTTGATCACCTGCCGCTTCTCGATGTCGACAATGGTCGTCACCGCGTCGTCCTCGTTGGCAATGAACAGGCGCTTGCCGTCGTGCGAGAGCACGAACTGCTCGGGATCGCTGCCGGACGGAAGGTTGTAGAGGAGCTTGTCGCCGTCAACGTCGTAGACCTGCACTGCGTTGTCGTCGCTCGCGCAGACGAAGAAATGCCGCCCATCATTGGAGAAGGTGATGCCGCGCGGCCGCTTGCCGACCTTGAACGTGCGCACCGCCTCCAAAGTCTTGGTGTCGATGACGGTGACGGAGTTGTCCTTTTCATTGGAGACGTAGACTTCGTGCGCCATTGCCGGCGCTAGGGCGACCGGTAGGGGTGCGGCAAGTGCGAGCACCAAGCCGAGAATAGGTCTGCGCATCCGGGGTCTTTCCTCCTATGAGCTCAGCGCGCTCTTGGC
>JBOFCQ010000261.1:0-9888 GCA_051646145.1 Hyphomicrobium sp. | reverse complement strand
GCCACTGATCGAGCGCTGCGCCATCGAGGCGCACGGAACTGGCCGGGTTCATCGGCAGCCAGACGCCGACGAGACCGCGCGCCAGCGTCGATTTGCCGGACCCGCTCGGGCCGATCACGCCGAGTGCGTCGCCGCGGTCGAGGTTGAACGACACGTTCTTGATGATGGCTTCGTTCTGGCCCGGCGGGCCGAGCACGAGGGATTCGACTTGCAGCGTTTTCACCGGGGCCGGCAGATCGACGAAATCCTCGTGATCCATCTCGGCGGCGGTCAGCAGTTCGCCGAGGCGCTTGGCGCTATGGCGGGCAGAGACGAATGAGCGCCAATGCGCGATCGCCGTTTCAATCGGCGCCAGGGCGCGCGACACGGTGATGGACGCCGCGATGATGGCGCCGGCCGACAGTTCCTGTTTGATGACCAGATACGCGCCGAGGCCGAGGACCGCGGACTGCAGCATCATACGGATGACTTTTGTCAGGTTACCGATGCCGCCGGCTGAATCCGAGGCTTTGAGCTGGTGGGCGAGATACTCGCCGTTGATCGCCTCGTAGCGCTTGCGCACGTGCGGGCCTATGCCCATGGCCCAGATGGCTTCGGCGTTGCGGCGTGAGGATTCAGCCAGCGCCAGCCGCTGGCTGCCGGCCTGGCTTGCGGCCTTGAGCGGCGCCTGCGAGCGCACTTCGGTCAGAACCGTCAGGATGATGAGCAGAATGGCGCCCAGGGTGGCGACGAGCGCCAGCATCGGATGCAGCAGGTAGACGAAGAACAGATAGACCGGCATCCACGGCAAATCGAACAGCGCCGCAAGCCCGAGGCCTGACGCGAACGAGCGGATCTGATCGAGATCGCGGATCGGCTGCATGCCGTCGCCGCCACCGCGCGAGCGCAGCGGCAGAAGTTGCACGGCGGCGAACACGCGCGGGCTCAAGTTCTTATCGATGCGGGTGCCGATGCGGCTCATGACGCGGGCGCGGATGTATTCGAAGGCGCCGTTGAAAGCGTAGAGACCGAGCATCAGGATCGACAGACCGATCAGCGTCGGCACCGACTGCGACGGCAGCACGCGATCGTAGATCTGCAGCATGTAGAAGGAGCCGGCCAGCGCCAGCACGTTGATGACGCCGGAAAACAGCGCCACGCCGGACAGGACCGGGCTGTATTTTAACAACAGCGCGCCGACCGGATGCTTCTGCAGGCCTTTCGGCGCCATTCTATTCCTAGCCATGATCCCCGTTTCGTCTCATGTCTGTGTGAAAATCGATCGCCGCACGCTATGACGCCACACCGTGGCAATTTCTATACCATACGTAACAATTTCAGTTTAGGCGGCTGGTCCAGGCCAAAGGCCTGGACGCCCGGTTTGGTCGTGCCGGGCCGCCATTCGGTTCATGGCGCGCCGTCGTGCTCGACGCGATGTTCGACCCGCCCGACCGCAATCCGGCCATCCGGCAGGACCGCCCGCAATTTCGGTGGGTGCTCAGTAAACCTCTGAGAAACAAGCCGTTTTATAAGTTCACTGATCAATCTCGGATCGCCGATGGCCTCGATGATCCAGGGCTGTTCGCCGCAATTCCATTCGTTTGCCGCAACGCGCAGGATGTCGTCGGTGCTCTCGGTCAGCCGCTGATCGACGGCAGGTGAGACGGTGGCCCACAAAATAGCAGCCGCCACATCGACGAGGGCGCCATCGGCCGGCGGGGCGGCCATGGCCGGTGCCGCGCCGGCCTCCGCAGGGCGGGCCATGGCCGGTAACTGGGCGCTGGCGATCGCGAATTGGCCAAGAGCGACCGGCGGCACGACATGCGCATTCAGCACGCCGAGCGGCAGCATCTGGTGGCGGGGCGAACCGAGCAGCAGGGCGACGATGCGCCCGAAAGCGCCAGCGCGCGCATCTGCGGCGGCCGCGGCCGGCTGGCGGTTGGCATCCAACGGACCGGCCGTTCCGGGCGGTGCCTCCGGCGGAATGGGGGTACGCGTGGCGTCACTGAACATCGGGATGACCAATACGGCGTCGGCGGGCAATTAACCACGACGTGTATAACACCAGTCAACGGAACTATCCATCAGCATTCAAATCATTGAGATACAACATGAGTCCGGCACAGGCCGTTGGCTTGAGGGCCTGTGGATAACTCGCGGGTCGCCGGAGGTGTTGATACATCGCCGACAAGCAGGATCGCTTCGGCCATCCGCTCGCGTATGGTACCTAAGTTGTACTAAGGTCGTTGGTAGCGCGGTTCTTATCTCCAGATCTGGATCGGGCTTCAGGCGGAGACAACGCGCTGTTGCCAGCAGGCGGCGCGCGTTTTGGGAGGCGTGTGTGCAGATCGTATCGGCGGAAAGCGTTTGAACGTGGCGGAACGGGACGTGCGGGTATCATCGAGTGACGCAGCGATCGGCATCAGCCTCGAGCAGGCGCTGAAGGACTGGACGCAGCAGCTTCCCGTGCGCAACGCCGTCGCTGAAACCATTCTGGCGCTCGCGCAGTCGAGCGCGGTCGTCAGCAAGTTGGTCGCGCGCGGCAGCTTGAACGGCCAGCTTGGGCGGGCCGTCGGTCGTTCGGGCGAATTCGACGAGCAGAAAGAAATCGACGTCGTCGCCAATCAAGCCCTCATCGACGCGTTGAAGACGGCGCCGGTCGCGGCCTTCGCGTCTGAAGAGATGGCGTTGCCGATGGCATTGGACCCGCAAGCGCCGATCATCGTCGCGGCCGATCCGCTCGATGGGTCATCGAACGTCGATGCCAATGTGTCGTTCGGCATGATCTTCTCGATCCTGCCGCGTCATGGCGCATCTTCGAGTGAAGCAGCCTTCCTGCGTCCGGGGTCGCAGCAGCTTGCGGCCGGCATCGTGGTCTATGGCCCCGCAACCGTGCTCGCACTGACGATGGGCTCGGGCACCAGCATCTTCACACTCGATCCCGAACGCGGCGCGTTCGTGCGCACCATCAAGAACGTCGCCATTCCCCACGCGTTCAACGAATATGCGATCAACGCGTCGAACGCGCGCTTCTGGGACGAGCCGGTGCGCATCTTCGTGCACGACTGCGAGAATGGCGAGAGCGGACCGAGGGGCCGCGATTACAACATGCGCTGGACCGGTTCGCCGGTCGCCGACATCTACCGCATCCTCATGCGCGGCGGCATCTATCTCTATCCTGGCGATGCGCGGCAAGGTTTTCATCAAGGCCGCATCCGCCTGATCTATGAGGCCAACCCGATCGCGTGGCTGATCGAGCAGGCAGGCGGCCGGGCGACGACGGGCAAGACGCGTCTGCTCGATACGGTACCCGTCTCTCTGCATCAGAAAACGCCGCTGATCTGCGGGTCGCGCGACGATGTCGATCAACTGGCGCGGCTCTATTCCGGCCTCGACTTCAAGGGCGAGCGCTCTCCGCTGTTTGGCCGGCGGGGGCTGTTCCGCGCCTGAGCGGCTTCGACGAACTCCATTCGCCCATCAACTCCGGACCTCCCCCCACGATGTCGATCAAGCACCCCATCATTTCCGTCACGGGCTCGTCTGGCGCCGGCACAACGTCGGTGCGCCACACGTTCGAGCACATCTTTCATCGCGAAAACGTCAATGCCGCGTTCGTGCAGGGCGACGCCTTCCACCGCTACGATCGCGCCGGCATGGAACGCGCCATGGCCAAGGCGGCGGATCATGGCAATCCGAACTTCAGCCATTTCGGCGAAGAGGCAAATCTACTCGAAGATCTCGAAACGCTGTTTCGCGATTACGGCGCGACCGGGCGCGGGCGCACGCGCGACTACGTGCATGACGCGGACGATGCACGCCAGCTCGGCGTGGAGCCCGGCACCTTCACGGATTGGCGCGAGCTCGAAACCGGCTCTGATCTTTTGCTCTATGAAGGCCTGCACGGCTCGCTCGTCACCGACAAGGTCAACATCGCGCGCCATGCCGATCTCAAGATCGGCGTGGTGCCGGTCATCAATCTCGAATGGATACAGAAGATCCAGCGCGACCGCAGCGAGCGCGGGTATTCGACGCAAGACGTGACCAATGCCATTCTGCGGCGGATGCCGGATTACGTGACCTATATCTGTCCGCAGTTCACGGAAACCGATATCAATTTCCAGCGCGTGCCGACCGTCGATACATCCAATCCATTCATCGCGCGCTGGATACCGACGCCGGACGAATCGATGGTCATCATCCGCTTCCGCGATCCCAAGGGCATCGACTTCGCCTATCTGCTGTCGATGATCCACGACAGCTTCATGTCGCGCGCCAATTCGATCGTCATTCCCGGCAGCAAGCTCGACCTCGCCATGCAGCTCATCATAACGCCGTTGATCCTGCAGCTTGTGGAGCGCAAGCGCCGCTCGTGGTAGGGCGGCCAGGCGCGGCAAACGGGGCTTGCAAAGGCCGTCGGCATCGGGAACAACGTGCGGAACCCGGCGCCCGTATGAGATGGGCAAGGGGTCGGCTTCGATCCGCTTCCGCAAAAGGACTTCAACGTGGCGCGCCCTGTCGTTATTGCTCCGTCCATTCTTTCCGCCGACTTCGGCCGGCTGGCCGATGAAATCCGCGCCATCGACGCGGCCGGCGCCGACTGGATCCATTGCGATGTGATGGATGGCCACTTCGTGCCGAACATCACGTTCGGGCCGCCGGTCATAAAGGCCGTGCGCGGCGCATCGAAGAAAATTTTCGACGTGCATCTGATGATCGCGCCGGCCGATCCCTATCTGGCGCAGTTCGCCGATGCAGGCGCCGACATCATCACCGTGCATGCCGAGGCGGGTCCGCATCTCGACCGGTCGCTGCAGGCCATTCGCGCGCTCGGCAAGAAGGCCGGCGTGTCGCTGAACCCGGCGACGCCAGCGAGCGCCATCGAATACGTCATCGATCGTCTCGATCTCATTCTGCTCATGACCGTCAACCCGGGGTTCGGCGGTCAAGCGTTCATCCCCGCCGTGGTCGAGAAGATCCGGCAGGTGAAAGCGCTCGTTGGCGATCGGCCGATCGACATCGAAGTGGACGGCGGCGTGACGCCCGAAACGGCGGCGCTCGTTGCGGCAGCCGGCGCCAACGTGCTGGTTGCGGGCTCGGCCGTGTTCAAGGGCGGCACGCCCGAAGCCTATGGCCGCAACATCGCCGACATCCGCAAGGCCGCGACAGCGGCCCGCTGACGACAGCGCGGCGGAGCACACTCGCATGGCGTTGAGACCTGCGCTGCCGATCGACGAGGTTCTGCAACCGCTGACCGTCGCGCTCGCGGAGCGTGGCGTCGCGGTGCTCGTCGCACCGCCCGGCGCCGGCAAGACGACGCGTGTGCCGCTGGCACTGCTCGATCAGACCTGGCTTGGCGCGCAGCGCATCATCATGCTGGAACCGCGCCGCATCGCGGCGCGCGGGGCGGCGGAGTTCATGGCCAAGCTGACCGGAGGCGCGCTCGGCGGGCTCATCGGTCTCAAGGCGCGACTAGCGACAAAAGTTTCCGCCGCGACACGCATCGTGGTTGTGACCGAGGGCGTGTTCACGCGCATGATCCTCGACGATCCCGAGTTGAAGGGGATCGGCGCGGTGCTGTTCGACGAATTTCACGAGCGCTCGCTCGATGCCGATCTGGGTCTCGCGCTGGCGCTCGATGCGCGTCAGGCGCTCAGGCCCGACCTGCGCCTCGTTGTCATGTCGGCGACACTCGATGGTGCGCGGGTGGCAAAACTGATCGGCGATGCGCCGGTAATCGTCAGCGAGGGCCGCGCCTATCCGGTGGAGACGCGCTATCTCGGCCGGCGCTCCGAACGCATCGACGACGATATGACGACCGCGATTATGCGCGCGCTGGCTGCCGATAGCGGATCGATCCTCGCATTCCTACCGGGACAGGCGGAAATCAAGCGCGTGGCCGAGCGGTTGTTGGAACGGGTGACGGATAGCACGGTCGATATCGCGCCGCTCTATGGCGCCATGGATGCCGGCGATCAGGATCGCGCCATCAAACCCGCGTCGGCCGGGCGGCGCAAGGTTGTCTTGGCGACGACGATTGCGGAAACATCGATCACCATCGAGGGCGTGCGCGTCGTCATCGACAGCGGCGTGACGCGCGTGCCACGTTTCGAACCTGAAGCCGGCATCACACGGCTCGTCACGGTGCGCGTATCGCGCGCCGCCGCCGAACAGCGCAGGGGCCGCGCAGGCCGCCTCGAACCCGGCGTGTGCTATCGCTTGTGGGACGAGCCCGAGACGCAGGGGCTGCTCCCGTTCGCCGATCCAGAAATCAAAAGCGCCGATCTCGCCGGTCTGCTGCTCGATTGCGCGGAGTGGGGCGCGCGCGATCCGGCTGTGCTGTCGTGGCTCGATCCGCCATCGCCCGGCGCTCTCAAGGCGTCGCGCGCGGAACTTGAAAGCATCGGCGCACTGGATGGCGATGGACGCATCACCGAACTTGGCGGCCGGCTGCGTGCGCTGCCGCTGCCGCCGCGCGTGGCGCGCATGCTCATCTCGGCCGCGGAACATGGCGCGGAACAGCGCGCGGCGATGATTGCGGCCGTGCTCGTTGAACGCGGGCTCGGCGGCAACGATTGCGATCTGATGCAGCGCCTGCACGGGTTCAATCGCGACCGGGGCCGCCGTGCCGACGATATGCGGCGATTGGCGCGGGGGTGGGCGTCGGCCGCGGCAACTGGCACGCCACGCGTTGCCGACAGTGGCCTCTCCGATGCCGCGCTGCTGGCGCTGGCGTTCCCCGAACGGATCGCCAAGGCGCGAGGCGCAGGCGGTCAGTTCCTGCTGGCGAACGGGCGTGCCGGGTATATCGATACCGCGCACCCGCTGTCGCGCGCGGCGTATGTGGTGGCGGCGGAGTTGCAGGGCCGCGCGGCCGCAACGCGCATTCTGCTTGCGGCGGAGATCGACGAACGCGAGGTGGCGCTCATCGCGGGCCATCGCATCGCGACGCGCGATGAACTCGTGTTCGATGAGGCAGCGCTAGCGGTGCGCGCCCGGCGCGCGCGCAAGCTCGACGCCATCGTGCTCAGCGCCGATGCGCGGCCGTTGACCCGCGACGACGATACGTCCGGCGTTCTGGCGGCGGGCGTATCGCGCATGGGTGTCGGGCGGTTGGCGTGGAGTAAAGCGCAGCAGCAGTTGCGGGCCCGTGTGGCATTTCTGCGCGCGGCCGGTGACACGGCATTTCCCGATCTCTCAGACGAGGCGCTCGGACAGTCCGGCTGCGATTGGCTGAAGCCGTTTCTCGATGGCAAATCGCGCGTGGCCGAGATCGGCGCCGACGATCTGGCCGCCGCGCTCGATGCCATGTTGCCGTGGGCCTTGCGCCAGAAGCTCGAAGCCGACGCGCCGACGCATTTCGACGCGCCGACGGGCAATCGCTTCGCGGTGGACTATGAGGGCGCGGGCGCGCCGGCGCTGCACATCCGCGTGCAGGAGCTGTACGGCTTGAAGCAACACCCGGCGATTGCCGGCGGGCGCCTGCCGTTGACGTTGAACCTGCTGTCGCCCGCGCATCGGCCGATCCAGATCACGCGCGATCTGCCGGGCTTCTGGGCGGGCTCGTGGCGCGACGTGAAGGGCGATATGCGCGGGCAATATCCAAAGCACCTGTGGCCCGACGATCCGGCGAACGCGACCGCGACCGCGCGGGCGAAGCCACGGCCGAGACCAACCTAGGCCGTGCGCTGCGGTTGCCTTGACACGCTTTCGCGGACACCGTAACGCCCGTCATGCGCGGCGTTGCACGTGGTGCCGGGCAGCAAGAGCGGGATCGAGGCGGGTCTATGAAAATTCTGGTCACCGGAGCCGCCGGCTTCATCGGCTTTCACACGGCGAAATATCTGCTCGACCGCGGCGACGAAGTGATCGGGCTCGACAACGTCAACGCCTATTACGATCCGCGTCTCAAGGAAGCGCGCCTGGCGCAACTGACGCCGCGCAACGGCTTTTCGTTCCATCGCATCGATCTTGCTGATCGTCGGGCGGTGGAAGAACTCTTCACCAGCCAGCGGCCCGAGCGCGTCATCCATCTCGCGGCGCAGGCTGGCGTGCGCTATTCGATCGAGAACCCGCATGCGTATATCGACTCGAATATCATTGGCACGCAGAACATCCTCGAAGGCTGCCGCCACAACGGCGTGCAACATCTTGTCTACGCATCGTCGAGTTCGGTCTATGGGGCCAACACGTCGATGCCGTTCAGCGTGCATCAGAACGTCGATCATCCGCTGAGCCTCTATGCGGCAACGAAGAAGGCGAACGAATTGGTGGCGCACACCTATGCCCACCTCTATCGCATTCCGACGACGGGTCTGCGCTTCTTCACGGTGTATGGTCCGTGGGGCCGGCCCGACATGGCGCTCTACCAGTTCACGCGCAAGATCCTGGCGGGCGAGCCGATCGATGTGTTCAACAACGGGCAGCACGCGCGCGATTTCACGTATATCGACGATATCGTGGAAGGCGTGATCCGCACGTCGGACAACATCGCGACGCCGAACCCGGCATGGAACAGCGATCAGCCCGATCCGGCGACGTCGTCGGCGCCCTACCGGCTGTACAACATCGGCAACAACCGCTCGGTCGAACTGATGTATTTCATCGGCTGTATCGAGAAGGCGCTGGGCGTTGCGGCGAAGATAAACTTTCTGCCGATGCAGCCGGGCGACGTGCCAAGGACGTTCGCCGATGTCGATGCGCTGGCGGCGGATGTCGGCTTTGCGCCCAAGACCGACATTGAAGACGGCATTGCGCGCTTCGTTTCCTGGTATCGCAGTTACCACGGGTGACGGGTTCGGTACGGCGCATCGCGCACCCGGCCGTTAAGCCTATGTGAAGTTATCCCCGCCCTCGCCAGCGGGCGTATTCTTGCTCGCTGTAGAAACACGAGCCGGGATAGACAAGGCATGAGCGACACACCGAACTTAGCGCTGCCCTACATCCTCGCGGCCCAATCGCAGAAGCACGTGACGCACAACGAGGCGATACGGCGGCTCGATGCGCTGGTGCATCTGACCGTGCTCGATCGCAACAGCGCGGTGCCGCCCGCGTCGCCCGCAAATGGCGCGCGCTACATCGTCGACAGCAGCGCAAGCGGCGCCTGGGCCGGGCAGGCGGGAAAAATCGCTGCTTTCCAGGATGGCGCATGGATGTTCTACACGCCCGCCGAAGGCTGGATCGCCTGGGTGGCTGACGAGAACATCGCCGTTGTGCACGACGGCGCAGCCTGGATCGCGCTGGCAAGCGGCGGCGGAGGTGCCGGCGGCGTGACCGATCACGGCCTGCTGACCGGCCTTGCCGACGATGACCACGCGCAATATTTCAACGCTGCGCGCGGCGATGTGCGTTACATGCCGATCGCTCCGGCGACGCTTGGCATCAACGCTACCGCCGACACGACGAACCGGCTGTCGGTGTCGTCCGTCGCGTCGCTGTTCAATCACGCTGGCGCCGGGCATCAGGCGAAAATCAACAAGGCGGCCGCGGCGCAAACCGCGAGTTTCCTTTTTCAGAACGCATTTTCCGGCCGCGCCGAACTCGGGCTTATGGGCGACGACGATTTCCGCTTCAAGGTGAGTGCCGACGGATCGACGTGGCTCGAAGCGATGATTGTCAATCGCACCACCGGGTCGGTTGCGTTTCCGAACACGACATTCGGCGGTGGCGGCGGCGGCGGCGCGGCGGTTGCCACCAATCTCATCGTCAACGGCGATCTGCAGATCAATCAGCGGGCGTTCGCCGGTGGCGCGCTCGCGGCGGGCGTCTACGGATTCGACCGCTGGAAGGCGGCAGCCGGCGGCGCCAACGTATCCGTTGCAGGCTATGTGGTGACGCTGGCGTCCGGCGCCATCACGCAACAGATCGAGCCGGCGCTTTGGCGCTATGCCAACCTGGCGTCGACGGCGCTCA
>JBOFCQ010000256.1:0-4666 GCA_051646145.1 Hyphomicrobium sp. | reverse complement strand
AAAGATGTCCGCCATCGAGCACGGGGATCGGCAGCAGGTTCAGAAAGCCGATGTTGGCGGAAATGAACGCGATCCAGCGCAGCATCGGCTCGATGCCGAGTTCGGCAACCTTGGCCGTGACTTCGGCCATCAGCAACGGCCCGCCCATCTGTTCGGCAGACTGCCGCCCGCCGATGATTTCACCGATGCCGGAAAGCGTCTGCCACATGTTGTTGGCCGTTTCCGTCACCCCGAGCCAGATCGACTGCAGCAGCCCGACCGTTGTCGTCTGCCATTTATCGGGCGAAGCGGAACGCTGTATGCCTATGATTCCGCGCTTAAAATTGCGTCCGAACGGATCGCGCTGTTCTTTCATGGCTGGCGTCACGGTGAGATCGACCATCGCCCCGCCGCGCTCGACGACGAAGGCCAGCGGACGGCCGGCATTGGGCGCCACGATGCGTTGCAGGTCATCGAAACTCTCGATGCGGCTGCCCTCGATCGAGACGACTTTGTCGCCCGGCTGGAAGCCGGCTTCGGCGGCCGGCGTACCTTCCACAACCGTTTCGACGTAGGCCGGCATGATGCGCACGCCAACCGCGTAATTCAGCCCGGCGTAGATTGCGATGGCCAAAATGAAGTTGGCGATCGGCCCTGCGGCGACGACGGCTGCGCGCTGTGCGACCGGCTTGGTGTGGAACGAACCGCGCCGCTCGGCCTCGGTCATGCGCTTGACGGCTTCGGGCGAGGGGATCGACGCCGCGTTGTCATCGTCGAGGAACTTTACGTAGCCGCCGAGCGGAACCCAAGCGAATCGCCAGCGCGTTCCGTGGCGGTCATTAAAGCCGAAGATTTCGGGACCGAATCCGATCGAGAACGCCTTCACGGTGACGCCGCACCAGCGCGCCACCAAGAAGTGTCCAAGCTCATGAATAAAAACGACAATCGTCAACACCAGGACGAACACGATGCCGTAGGACCAGATGTTGCCGAGCAGTGTCGTGAGAAAGTCCATCAGAGCACTCCAAAACCGCTCGCTGGAGATCCGGGCGACCGGGAAAATTCAGCTACTGATAACGGCTGAGTTGGTCTTGTGCCAGCCGTCTTGCGGACGCATCGACGGCCAGCACATCCTCAAGACAGCCAAGCTCGCAAAGGTCGCCCCGACCCTCCGCTTTTTCAAGGGTCGCCTCGACGAGGGCGGCAATGCCGGGGAAGCTCAAGCGGCGCTCCAGGAAGGCCGCGACGGCGATTTCGTTGGCGGCATTCAGCACCGCCGGCGCACTCGCGCCGCGCACCATGGCCGCCCGCGCCACGCGCAGCGCCGGAAAGCGGACATCGTCGGGCGGTTCGAACGTCAGCGTGTGCAGTTTCGCCAGATCGAGGCGGGCCGTCGGCGCGCTCATGCGGTCGGGCCAGGCCAGCGCAACGGCGATCGGCGTGCGCATGTCGGGCGAGGCCATCTGCGCCAGCACCGAGCCATCGCGGTAGGTGACGAGGGCGTGCACCACCGACTGCGGGTGCACGATGCAATCGAGCGCATCGGCCGCGATCGGGAACATGTGAAAAGCCTCGATCAGCTCCAGGCCCTTGTTCATCATGGTCGCGGAATCGATGGTGATTTTCGCGCCCATCGACCAGTTGGGATGCTGCAGCGCTTGTTCCGGCGTGGCCAACGCCAGTTGCTCGAGCGTCCACGTCCGGAAGGGGCCGCCCGACGCAGTCAGCACTATTCTTTCGATAGACCCCGGCGGGGCCGCGGCCAGCACCTGGAAAGCGGCCGAATGTTCGCTGTCGACGGGCACGAGTTCGGCGCCGGCAGCCGTCACCGCGCGGGTAAAAACCGGACCGGCGGAGACGAGGCATTCCTTGTTGGCGAGCGCCAGGCGGCGACCCGCGGCAATGGCCGCGAACGTCGGCGTCAATCCGGCGGCGCCGACAATGGCCGCCATGACGCAATCGCAGTCTTCACGCGCCGCATCTGCGAGCGCCGCGCCACCGGCCGCCGACCGAATGCCTGAACCCTGCAGCGCATCGGCCAATTCGCCGGCAAGCGCCTCGTCGCCGATCACAGCAAGCCGCGCACGGTGGCGGATGGCGAGTTCAGCGAGTTCACGCGGCTTCGATTGCGCGGTCAGCGCCACGATCTGGAACGCGTCCGGCGTGCGGCCGACAAGATCGAGCGTGCTCCGGCCAATTGAGCCCGTCGCGCCAAGAACCGTCAACCGGCAAGGGCGATTTGACATACTCGGTGCAGCCGCCGCGGCGCTCTGGCCAGTCATATGGCCGTTGACCGGCGTCGCGAGCGGCATTGGCGAATGATCCCAGGTTTCACGAACCGTATAGCACGGCGCGCGCAGGCGCGTAGGCATCGACAGCCAGTCCGATCAGTGCCGCAGCGACCGCCGCCGTCACCACACCGTCCATGCGGTCCATGAAGCCGCCGTGGCCCGGAATGAGGTCACTGGCGTCCTTCAGATTGAAATGCCGCTTCAGCGCGCTTTCCGCAAGGTCTCCGCCTTGCGCGACAACCGCGAGGACGACGCCGAGGAACGCGAGCCAGGGCCACCATCCGGTGCCCGACAGCAGCGCGAACAGCGCCCCACCGATACCGCTTGCGGTCACGCCGCCCGCCAATCCCGACCACGTCTTGCCGGGCGAAACGGCCGGCCACAGTTTCGGTCCGCCGATCGTGCGGCCCGTGGCGTAGGCGGCCGTGTCGGTGATGACGACCGTGACCAGGATGAACAGCACCGCCCAGAACCCTTGCGCGCCGTCGCTCCTGAGCCAGATGAGCGCGATCAGCGGCAGGCCGGTGTACACAACGCCGACGCTCGAAAGCTGCGATGGGCCGCTTGCAAAGAGCAGCGCGAGTGCGGTCAGCGCACCGACCATCACGGCAGCGATGGCGAGCCCCGCCATGCCGAGCATGGCCAAGACGCCGGCGGCCAAGGTGCTGGCGATGTGCACCAGGCCGACGATGTCGAAGCCGTCGCCGCGCACGATGCGGCC
Organism: Hyphomicrobium sp.; assembly: GCA_051646145.1. Classification (GTDB taxonomy): domain Bacteria; phylum Pseudomonadota; class Alphaproteobacteria; order Rhizobiales; family Hyphomicrobiaceae; genus Hyphomicrobium_B. Next base: position 1,675 of record JBOFCQ010000256.1, on the reverse strand, counting down.
CCACTCCCACGCCATGACGGCCGCGATGACCATGACGAGCGCGCCAAACACCAGCGGCCCTATCCAGATGGCAAGCAGCGCCAGCGCACCGACGACCGCGCCGGATATCAAACGCAGTTGCAGTTCGCGCGGTATGAGCGATGGCTGTGGTACTGGCTCGCCGGCATCGCGATCGCTCATGATGGTGTCAAACTCCGAGCGCGGAGGAGCGTTTCGACAAGCCGCCGAAGCGGCGCTCACGGGCACGATATTCAGCCAGCGCATTTTCGAGCGCGGCCTTATCGAAGTCCGGCCAATAGACGTCGAGGAAAACGAATTCGGTGTAGGCCGTCTGCCACAGCAGGAAGTTCGAAATGCGCTTTTCGCCCGACGTGCGGATCAAAAGATCGGGATCGGGAATGCCGCGCGTGTCGAGGGCCGCGGACAATGCCTCGACCGTGATGTCGGCCGGCGACAGCGTGCCGGCTGCGACACCCTCTGCGAGCGCGCGGGCAGCCTTGGCGATTTCTCCGCGCGCACCGTAGTTGAACGCAATGATGAGATTGAGCGTCGTGTTGCCGGCGGTCAGTTGCACCGCTTCGTCGATCAGCGACAGCAGTTCCGGATCGACGCGATCGCGCTCGCCGATGATCTGGATGCGCACGCCGTTCTTGTGCAAATCGGCAAGGTCACGGCGGATGAAGCGCTTCATCAGCCCCATCAGATCGTCGACCTCATCGGCCGGCCGTGACCAGTTTTCGGACGAAAAGCTGTAGATCGTCACGTAGGCTATGTTGAGATCGATCGCGGCGCGCACGAGGCGGCGCACAGCTTCGACGCCCTGCCTGTGGCCCAGCGCGCGCGGCAGTCCACGCTCTTTTGCCCAGCGCCCGTTGCCATCCATGATGATTGCGACGTGGCGCGGAGGGGCCGCAGCCGACGGGCTCTCGCTCTGATCACTGTTCCTCGTCAAGATGTGCCGACCTTCCATAGCGGAGCGGGATCAGATGTCGTGACAGCGGGTACGCGGACTGAGGCTGCAGAACGATGCGGACGTGAAGGTTGCGGCCGAATGAGGCCGCCGGCACCAACAGGCGACCGTCAAACCTTCTGTATTTCCGTTTCCTTATGCGCAAGCGTTTGATCGACTTCCTTGATAACTCTGTCGGTCAATTCTTGCACCTTTTCAGAGTTCCCGCGATGCTCGTCTTGGCTCATCTTTCCGTCTTTTTCGAGCTTCTTGAGCATGTCCATGGCTTCGCGGCGCACGTTGCGGATCGAAACACGCGTATGTTCGGCATACTTGTGCGCAAGTTTGATCAGATCCTGGCGGCGATCCGCGGTCAGCGCCGGAATCGGCAGGCGCAGGATCTGGCCGTCCATGATCGGGTTTAAGCCGAGGTTGGCCTCGCGGATGGCCTTGTCGACGGCGGTGACGTTGGTGCGGTCCCAGACTTGGACCGAGATCATGCGCGCTTCCGGCACCGACACCGTCGCCACCTGATTGAGCGGCATGCGCGATCCATAAACCATGACCTGCACCGGATCGAGCAGGTTGGCGCTGGCGCGCCCAGTCCTCAAACCGGACAGCTCGCGCTTGAAGGCTTCGATGGACGCATGCATGCGCCGGTCGATCTCTTTGACGTCAAATGTGGTCAACGACATTGTCTCTCCTCGCCAGGACGTTCCTGGGGCC
>JBOFCQ010000338.1:0-3054 GCA_051646145.1 Hyphomicrobium sp. | reverse complement strand
GTGTCCGGCCGTTCCGTCAATCTCGCAAGAGCCGCACTTCCGAACTCATAAGTCTTCAGCAGGTTGCTTGCGAATTCTTGCGGGTCGGGAATGATGTAGTTCGAGAAGGTATTACGGCCGTCTGGATTTTCTTGTTGCATGTTTCAGCGCCGTCTCCTTGCTGGCTTGGGTGAGGATCATAGTGCCAGCGTCGCCGTCCGCATAGCACTGCCTATGGCCAAAACTCCGGGCGACGCCATCGCGCGCGCTGCTGCAGTGCAACGTAGCGGCCGTGCGCAGATCCTGTGTCAACGTGTTGGATCGGCTTCTGGGCGGCCGCTGTTGCGCGCTTTGCCGCCAGTTGGACGCCCAATCGCGTCGAAAAGCCCGTCGACGACGCTGTCGGGGCACTGGACGGGGGTGCGGGCTGGGGCGTAAACAAGGGCGCGCCGACTCGAGCCCTCGAACGGACACGCCCGCAATTTCGCGACATGACACGCCGAGGCATCGGCATGACGGTTGTGGCGTCCGGACGCGTCAATGATGGCGCACACGCCGTACTGCGGCGGCTGAGATGAGCCTGACCGGATGCCGTCGCCCGCGCCCGACAGCGCTTCAGACGTGCAAGCGAGTGGCCGGGATCACCGGAGAAGGCCCGGTCGGCGGCCGGAACGCGGCCAAGGAAGGACGAACGACTTGACGGAAGAGTTTCACCGTATCCGGCGCCTGCCGCCCTATGTGTTCGCTGAGGTCAATCGGCTGAAGGCGGAAGCGCGCGCGCGCGGCGCCGACATCATCGATCTCGGCATGGGCAATCCCGACATGCCGACGCCGCAGCACATCGTCGATAAACTCGTCGAGACCATCACGAAGCCGCGCACGCACCGCTACTCGGCGTCGAAAGGCATTCCGGGGCTGCGCCGCGCGCAGGCCGCCTACTATGAACGCCGCTTCGGCGTGAAGCTCGATCCCGATACCGAAGTCGTGGCGACGCTCGGTTCGAAGGAAGGCTTCGCCAACATGGCGCAGGCGATCACCGCGCCGGGCGACATCGTGCTGGTGCCGAACCCGACTTATCCCATTCACACCTTCGGCTTCATCATCGCGGGCGCCGCCATCCGCCATCTGCCGGCGAGCAACGGCGACGATTTCCTGCGCGCGATGGAAAATGCGGTGAAGCATTCGATCCCGAAGCCGGTTGCGGTCGTAATCTCGTTTCCCTCGAACCCGACGGCCATGGTTGCCGGCCTCGACTTCTATAAGGAAGCGGTGGCGCTGGCGAAGAAGCTCGGCATCTTCATTCTCTCCGACATCGCCTATGCGGAACTCTACTACGACAACGAGCCGCCACCCTCGCTGCTGCAGGTGCCTGGCGCGAAAGACATTGCCGTTGAATTCACCTCGCTCTCCAAGACCTACAACATGCCCGGCTGGCGCATGGGTTTTGCCGTCGGCAACGAGCGGCTGATCGGCGCGCTGGGTCGCGTCAAATCCTATCTCGATTACGGCGCGTTCACGCCGATCCAGGTTGCGGCCGCCGCGGCGCTCAACGGTCCGCAGGATTGCGTTTCCGAAATTCGCGCCATGTATAAGAGCCGCCGCGATGTGCTGGTCGACAGTTTCACCCGCGCCGGCTTTCCCATTCCCGCGCCGCCCGCCACCATGTTCGCATGGGCGCCGGTACCCGAGCCGTTCAAGCATTTGGGCTCCGTCGGTTTTGCCAAGCTGCTCATCGAGAAAGCCGACGTGGCGGTCTCGCCGGGTGTCGGCTTCGGCGAGTACGGCGAAGGCTTCATCCGTGTGGCGCTGGTCGAGAACGAGCAGCGCATCCGTCAGGCGGCGCGATCGATCAAGAAGTTCCTGACCGACAGTCCCGCGCCGACGACCAACGTCTTTCCACTTTCCGAACGAGCCAGCCGGTAATCATCACCCCATGCGCGAACCATTGAAACTTGGCATCGCCGGACTGGGCACAGTCGGCGGCGGATTGCTCGACCTTCTCGAGGCCAACGGCGCGCATATCGAAGATATGATCGGCCGCGAACTCAAAGTCACGGGCGTCTCGTCGCGCACGAGGTCGAAAGGCCGCCGCGCCAACATCGCGAACTTTCCCTGGTTCGATGATCCCGTGGCGCTCGCCAAGGACCCCTCGATCGACGTGTTCGTCGAACTGATCGGCGGCGAGGAAGGCGTGGCGCGTGCCGCGGTCGAGGCCGCCCTCAATGCACGCAAGCATGTCGTGACCGCCAACAAGGCGCTGCTGGCGACGCACGGCGTCGAGTTGGCGCGTCTTGCCGAGAAAAACGGCGTGGCGTTGAACTTCGAGGCTGCGGTTGCGGGCGGCATCCCGGTCATCAAGACGTTGCGGGAATCTCTCGCCGCCAATCGTATACGCCGCGTCTACGGAATTCTCAACGGCACCTGCAATTTCATCCTGACGCAGATGCAGAACGAGAAGCGCGCCTTCGGCGACGTTCTGAAGGAAGCGCAGGCGCTTGGTTACGCCGAGGCCGATCCGACGTTCGACATCGGCGGCTTCGACACCGCGCACAAGCTTGCCATTCTGACCAGTCTGGCCTTTGGCACCAAGGTTGCGCTCGATCAGATCCATATCGAAGGCATTCAAGCCATCACGCAGGCCGATATCGAAGCAGCCGACAGTCTCGGCTATCGCATCAAGCTGCTCGGCGTGGCGAGCGAGACGGACGCTGGCATCGAGGCCCGTGTATCGCCGGCGCTGGTCTATAAGGACTCAGCCATTGCCGAGGTTTCAGGCGTCACCAATGCCGTGACCGTGCAAGGCGATTATTCGGGCAACATCCTGCTCGTTGGCGCTGGCGCCGGCGCCAAGCCGACCGCATCGGCGGTTGCGAGCGATATCATCGACATCGCATTCGGCTTCATCATGCCGCCGTTCGTGACGCCGAGCAGCAAGCTGCGTCCGCATCGCCGCGCCAAGCTCGACGCGCATGTCGGATCGTATTACGTGCGCCTCGCCGTGCACGATAAGCCGGGCGCCATGGCCTCCATCGCCAAGCGCATGGGCGACCGCGAGATCAGCCTCGAAAGTATCGT
>JBOFCQ010000239.1:0-1528 GCA_051646145.1 Hyphomicrobium sp. | reverse complement strand
CGGCAAAATCGCGGAAGATCAGTTCGGGCGTACGTTCCGTCACGACATTCGCGGCATGGGCGTCACATTCACGACGCCCGCTACGGTTCTTGACGGCAAGGAAACCTCGCACGCCCTCATCCTCATCACGCCCGACGGCCAGCGCACGATGCACGCGTTTGTCGGCTGCAGCGCCGAAATCGACGCAGCCCTTCTCGACGCGCCGACAATCGCGGCGGCCAAGATCCTGTATCTCGAAGGCTATCTGTTCGATTCCCCGCGCGCCGTTTCGGCTTTTCAGCTTTGGTCCGCCATGGCGAAGTCGGCGGGCCGCCGCGTCGCCTTGGCTTTGTCCGATGCGGGTTGCGTTGCTCGTCACCGCGCCGAATTTCGCGACTTCATTGCCGTTGGTGTCGATATCCTTATCGCCAACGAACGCGAAGTCATGGCGCTCTATGATACGCCGACATTCGACGAGGCCGTGCTCAAGGCCAAACAGGATGTGGCACTTGCCGTTCTGACGCGCAGTGGCAGCGACACGGTCGTTGCCAACAAAGGAGCCGTCATCACGCTGCCGATTGAACGCGTTTCGAAAGTCGTCGATGCGACCGGCGCCGGCGACCTCTACGCGTCCGGCCTGCTCTATGGGCTGTCGCATGGCATGAGCATTCGCGACGCCGGCCGGCTCGGCGCCTTCGCCGCCAGCGAGATCATCGGCCAGGTTGGCGCGCGACCCGAGGCGCGTCTTGGCAACCTCGCCCGCATGCGCGGTCTTTTCGAGCGGCGTTCCGCCTAGCTCGGTCGCGCCTCGACCTCACGCCTTCGCACTCCGCGAAGCTTTCACGCTCTCGACAAAACGTTCGACATCGCGCAACGCCACCGGCTTCGGCAGGCGCTGAATGTCTTCATACCCGGCATCGATGGCGTTGGCCCCGAAGCCGGTCATAAACGCCACCGGCACATGGCGCGTGCGCAACACGTCAATGATCGGATAGCTATAGTCGGCGCCGATGCGCAAATCCACGATAGCCCCGTCCAGTGCGATCCCAACATCGTTGACGAGTTTCATCCCGCGTTTCAAATCGACAGCGCGATGCACGCGCGTGCAGCCGAGCAACTCGAGAAAATTGGTCAGCAACGTCAGGATCATGATTTCATCGTCGACAATCAGGATCTCTGGGCCTGGAGCGGCTACGGCAGTCATCGAAGCACCGCCTTCCGTTTTTCCACAATGCGAACGGCATCACGCTGTGCGTGCCGTCGGGCCACTTGGCAAAAAATAAGATCAATGCAGCGGCCCGCGATGCATCGAGGCAAAAATAGCTTCCGCAAGAACATCCATGCTGAACGGCTTTATGAGCAGTGGCGGGCCTGCAAGGTCGGCCTTGTCAGACGCCGCTAAATTTTCGTGGCCGGTTGCCAGGATGACCGGCACATGCGGGTAGTGCACTGCCAGTTCCTGCGCGAGTTGCCGGCCCGACATACCGCCCGGCATCACGATATCGCTGAACACGAGATCGATGCGTCCACCGCGGTCCATGATCTTCAA
>JBOFCQ010000235.1:0-2861 GCA_051646145.1 Hyphomicrobium sp. | reverse complement strand
GCCTGGCCGTCGAAATCGATGCCGTCGCCATCGCCATCCGGGTTGCCGTCGGGGATCGGGAAAACCTGACCGGGGCTGTTTTCGTCGGAGCCCAGAGAATTGCTGAACGCGCCGGTGATGGTGCCGAAATTGATGACGGCGCCGCCCGAATCCGAGCCGACGCCAGACCCATTACGGCCGGTGATGGTTGCGCCAGCGTTGTTGGTGACCGTGATGTTGGTCGTCAACCCGGCGTTGATGCCGTGGCGGTCGCCCGAGATGGCCCCGCCGGCATTGTTGGTCAGCGTGCCCGTGGCGTTGGCCTGGAAGTTGACGCCGTCAACGTCGAGCGAAAATCCAGCGCCGCTGCCACCGTTGATGGTGCCGGAGTTGATGATGGTTGACGAGGCGCCGACGCGCAAGCCGTCGTTGACGTCACCGAGCATGCTGCCGAAGTTGAAAATGTTGGCGGAGAACGAGCCCGTTGCCCCCGAGAGGTCGATGGCCTGATTGAACGATGAGAAGATCGTGCCGGCGTTGTTGATGGTCAACGATCCTGCGGTAACGGCGCCCGCCTGGATCTGAATGGCTTCATCGAGGCCTTGGATGGTGCCGGACGAGTTGTTGGTGATGCTGGCGGTGAATGTGGAGCCGACGCCGGTCTCGAAGCGGATGCCGCGTTCGCCACCGTTGATGAGGCCGCTGTTGTCGACGATCGCACCGTTGACGCCGACGGTATTGAATAGAATGGCCGCGTTTGTCGGCCCGGCAACAGAGAGCGTGCCGTTGACTTGCACCACGCCTGTTTCGGCTGCGGTGAGGTTCTTGCCAGTGTTATCGGTTACGCCGGTATTGACCGTGAAACTTGCCATGATACTCACCCCACAAATGCATCGCGAAAATACGTATGCTGATCTGATTTATGTCAGCGTCCGATATTGCATTATGGCTGGGATGGCGGCAACGCCCGACTGAGGTCTGCGTTAGCGGATGATCAGATGGCATCGACGAAGCTGGCGACGACCCGCTTTGTCTCACCACTGTCAAAGTCGATTGTTAGTTTATTGCCGTCGACCAAGGTGACGGTGCCGGCGCCGAATTTTTCGTGCGAGACGCGCGCGCCGGCTTTGAAGGTTCCAGCTTCAGACGCTGAAGATGCTACCAATTCTCCCTCGATCTGCATGGGCAGACGCGGCTTCGGCTTCGCGGCTTTCGACGACCAGCTTTGCTGCGCGCGCTGCCAGCCCGGCGTATTGTAGGTTGAGGTCGAGCCGCCGCCGCTCTGCTGGCGGTCGAACCGGCTGGCGCCGTAGGGATTGCCATAGCCAAAGCCGCCCATGCCGCCGCCGCCATACGGGCTGCTGCTTTCGATAACATCGACATGGCCTTCCGGCAACTCATCGACGAACCGCGACGGCACGGCGGATTGATAAAGACCGCGCATGCGCCGGTTCTGCGCGAACGAGATTTTGGCCTGCTTCTTGGCGCGCGTAATGCCGACATAGGCGAGGCGGCGCTCTTCTTCGAGGCCCGCCTTGCCGCTTTCGTCGAGCGCGCGCTGATGGGGAAAGAGACCCTCTTCCCACCCCGGCAGGAACACGGTTGCGAATTCGAGCCCCTTGGCTGCGTGCAGCGTCATGAGCGATACGCGATCGCCGTCGCTACCCTTGTCGACATCCATGACCAGCGACACGTGTTCGAGAAATCCGCCGAGCGTGTCGAAGTCGTGCATGAAGCGCACGAGTTCCTTGAGGTTTTCAAGGCGCGACTGCGATTGCGGGTTCTTGTCGGCCTGCCACATGGCAGTGTAGCCGGATTCATCGAGAATGAGTTCGGCGACCTCCGTGTGGCGCATGCGGTCGAGATTGCCGCGCCAGCGTTCGAACGATTGCAGGAGATCGTGCAGCGCGCGCCGGGCCTTGCCGCCAAGCTCATCCGTTTCGATGATCTGCGCTGCCGCCTGAAACATCGGAATGTGCGAGCGGCGCGCCAGTTCATGGATGCGCTTGATCGTCGTGTCGCCGAGGCCGCGCTTGGGCACATTGACGATGCGTTCGAACTTCAGATCGTTCGCCGGATTGGCGGTGACTTCGAGATAGGCGATCGCGTCCTTGATTTCCTGGCGCTCGTAAAACTTCGGGCCGCCGATGACGCGGTAGGGCATGCCAAGCGTAATCAAACGGTCTTCAATTGCGCGCATCTGAAACGACGCGCGCACGAGGATCGCAATCTCGTTCAAGGGATGTTTAGCGCGGCGCAGATTTTCGAGATCATCGCCGATGGAGCGGGCCTCCGCTTCATCGTCCCAGAAGCTCGCGACCGTAACCTTGCCGCCGTTCTCGCCATCAGTGAACAGCGTCTTGCCGAGGCGGCCTTCGTTTTTCGCTATGAGACCGGATGCGGCGGCGAGGATGTGCCCGGTCGAACGATAGTTGCGTTCGAGGCGAATGACCTTGGCGCCTGGAAAATCTTTCTCGAAGCGCAGGATGTTGTCGACCTCGGCGCCGCGCCAACCGTAAATCGACTGGTCGTCGTCGCCGACACAGCACACGTTCGGAATGCCCTGCGCCAGCAACCGCAGCCACAAATATTGCGCGACGTTGGTATCCTGATACTCGTCGACCAGAATATAGCGGAAGCGCTTGTGATAATCGGCGAGCACGTCGGGGTGCTCGCGGAAGAGCCGCAGGCATTCGAGCAGCAGATCGCCGAAGTCGCAGGCGTTGAGGTCTTTGAGGCGGCCCTGGTAGGCGGCGTAGAGATCGCGGCCTTTGCCGTCGGCGAAGGAAAATGTCTCGCCCGCCGGCACCTTGTCCGGCGTCAGGCCGCGATTTTTCCAGCTATCGATCAGACTTGCGAGTTGACGGGCCGGCCAGCGCTCC
>JBOFCQ010000223.1:0-1861 GCA_051646145.1 Hyphomicrobium sp. | reverse complement strand
GAGATGCCGCAGGGTACGATGCCGGCATAGTGCGCGAGATCAGGTTCGACGTTGAGGCTGATGCCGTGGCTGGTGACGCCGCGCGTCACGCGCAGGCCGATTGCCGCGATCTTGTCTTCGCGCGCTGCGCCTTTGTCCGGTCGCGCCACCCATACGCCGACACGGCCGGGCCGCGTCTCGCCTTTGACGTTGAACTGATCGAGCGTCACGGCAATCCAGCGTTCGAGATTGCTGACGAGCGCTCGGACATCGCCGCCGCGCGCTTTGAGATCGAGCATCACATAGGCGATGCGTTGGCCGGGCCCGTGATAGGTGAACTGACCGCCGCGTCCGCTTTCAAACACCGGAAAGCGCGTCGCGTCGATGAGATCGCGCGGGTTTGCACTCGTGCCGGCGGTATAGAGCGCCGGGTGCTCGAGAAGCCAGACGAGTTCGCCCGCCGTGCCGGCGCGAATGGCCTCGGTCCGCGCCGTCATCGCGGCAAGCGACACGGGATAGGCGATGGCGTGATCGCTGGTTGCCCATTCGACGGCGTGCTCAAGTTTCATTGGGAAATGCGGTCCAACGTGCGGTGTTCGATCCGCTGTTATAGGGCGCGCCGCCGCGTTGAAGCTAGGGCGCGAAGGCGCAGGCCGTTCGGGTCGGCCACGGTCTTGCGGGGCCGTCACGCCGGCACGCGCAGATGCGGCCAAGGCTGCCGCGCCGACGTAAAGCGGGCGAGCCAAACTGCCGCTTGCGTTCGCGCGAACGCTCTGTTACCTGGGGCAACCTCTGACGCGAACTTTCCGGCACACGTGGCCGGATGGATTTGCGCGAAGCTGTTCCGGAGCTTAGGCCCGGGCAAGCAAAATGCGGTTGTGGCGGAATTGGTAGACGCACTACCTTGAGGTGGTAGCGCTGGAAACGGCGTGAAGGTTCGAGTCCTTTCAACCGCACCATTTGTCTGGGCCTTGGGCGTGGGTCAGTTTGGCACCCACTCCCAAGTGCCGGGCAAGATCAGCCCGACATGATGTTTCGGCCGAGGCATTCTGGCCGAGGCGTCCCCGGACAAGATCTCGCGCCAAGGCATCGGCACCTCGCATCGGCACGTCGTCGTTGGCCAACACAGGCCGCGCGCCATCTCAGATCTCAATGCTGTGCAGGGGCAATGGTCGCGTGTCATCGCGGCCGATCTCGCTTGTCATCACATCGTGTCCGCAAGCTGCGTCGCGGAAATTCCGTGCGCGCGCAGCCGACGCTGGATGGCGCATCGCCGCACGTGCACGCGTGCGATCGCTTCAAACATCAAAAATGTCAGGTCGACGGTGGCGCGTCTTCAGTGCTGAAAGAGGCGCATCTGCCAGGGCTGATCTTCGTTGGCAGCCGCCGGCTTGCGTGCCGTGCTGGGCGCGGCGGGCTGAGCGGCGTTACCCTGCCACGGCAGTTGCTCGCCGGAGCGTGCATCGCCCGCCGTCGTTGACGTCGACACTTTCGATGCCGCTGTCGGCTTTGCCGGAGCGGTGGGCGTTGGCCGTGCGCGTGCGCCGGCTGCGGCCTTCGGCGGCTCGGCCGACCACAAGATGGCACGATCAGCGAGCGGCTTGCCCTTCTTGCCAGCGAACTTCGCCGCGATCAGGCGGTTGGCCTCGGCGTCGTATTCAGCGACCGTTTCCGTCGGCGCCTTGGCCACCATGTGCACGATCTTGAAGCCCTTGGCGTGCAGCGTATCAAGCAACCGCGCGATGCCATGCGCCGTCGAGGGCTGGATGTCGTGCATCAGGATGATGCCTTTGCGCTGGGCCATCAACTGACCCATGATCTTATCGTGCATCTTCTTGGGATCGCGCGTCAGGTAGTCCTTGCTGTCGACGTCGATGAAGAA
>JBOFCQ010000214.1:0-11917 GCA_051646145.1 Hyphomicrobium sp. | reverse complement strand
GACATGTAATGCCGAGCTGGATACAATTCGATCGCCTATGGGACAACCTGATGGCGCTGGGTCCGCGACGCCTGACGGCACTCGGCGGAATCGGCCTCGCCGTCATCGCGCTCATCGCGTTCGGAAGCCATTATCTGAGTCGGCCCGACTTCGAAGTGCTCTATTCGGGCCTCAGCCAGCAGGATGCCAGCCGCATGGGCGCGGCATTGTCGGAAGCTGGTATCGATTTCGATGTCAGTTCCGATGGCACGAAAGTGTCCGTGCGCCCGCAATCGATTGCGCAAGCGCGTATGTTGCTGGCAGAGAAAGGCCTGCCGGCCAGCGCGACCGCCGGATACGAACTCTTCGACAAGCTCGGTCCCATGGGACTGACAAGCTTCATGCAGGAAGTGACGCGCGCCCGCGTGCTGGAAGGCGAGCTTGCGCGGTCCATCCAGACTTTGCGCGGTGTTCGTGCCGCACGCGTGCACATCGTCATGGCCAATGGCGAATCTTTTCGCCGCGAGAAGCAGAAGCCGTCGGCCTCCGTCGTCGTCAAGATGGATGGCATCGGCGAACTGAATTCGGCGCAGGCCATCCGGCATCTGGTGGCGGCCGCGGTGCCCGGCATGACGGCCGATCTGGTCGAGGTTGTCAGCACCGACGGCAAGGTTCTGGCGTCGCAGGGTGATCTCGTCAGCCAATTGCCGAATAAGATGATCGAGGTCGAAAAGGCGATCTCGAAGGAACTGCAAGACAAGATCCGCCGAACGCTGACGCCTTATCTCGGCGCTGACAATTTCGAGATCAGCATTGCGGCCAAGATCAACATGGATAAGCGCCAGACGAGCGAGACGGCGTTCGATCCGAAATCACGCGTCGAGCGCTCGGTGCGCGTCATTCGCCAAGCCGACAATTCGCAGAATACCAATAACGCCTCCGCCGTTGGCGCCGAACAGAATGTGCCTGGCGAAGAAGCCGGCCAAAGTCAGGGCGAGACGTCGAAAAAATCAAACGACAGGCGTGAAGAGCTGACGAACTTCGAAATCAACTCGAAATCGACAGCGACAGAAAGCCAGGGCTATCGCATCGATCAATTGACGGTTGCCGTTCTGCTCAACCGCAAGCGCCTCGTTGAGACGGCGGGCGGTACGGTCGTCAACGGAGCGCTGGAGCCGCGGCTCAAGGAAGTCGAAAATCTGGTGCGATCGTCCGCGGGGCTGGACACCGCGCGCGGCGACCAGATCACCGTCGCGGCCGTCGATTTCATTCAGGCGCCCGGCGCCGTTGAGCCTGAATCTTCGCGCGGCATCATGGAGATATTGCTTTCGCAGCTCGGCAGCGTGATCCGCTCTTTGACTATTGTAGGCGTTGCAGCCGTGCTGGTCATCTTCGGACTGCGACCGGCCGTTCGCATGTTGCTCGAGACGCCAACCCCGCAGGGCGCTCTCAATGGTGGCGCACTGTCCAGTGAAAATCTGGCGCTTGGCGCGTCGGCCGACGGCAGCGGGTCCATGGGACTGCCGCCACCGAATGGCGGCGAAGAGGACGATGAGGCGATCGACGCCCTCGCCAACAGTACGAAGGCGACACCGCAGCGGCGGCTTGAGAAAATCGTCAATATCAATGAAGAGCAGGCGGCGACCATTCTCAGGCAGTGGCTGCAGACAGCGAGGGCTGGATGAACGCTGTCCCAGCCTCGCGCTTTCTCGCGGAATTTTCGAGCAACCGCGACGTAAAAATCCTGAGCGCCAGTTCATCCGTGCGCGCCGAGGCCGAAAAGGCGGAGGCGATCCGCGTGCAGGCGCTCAAAGAGACGTACGAGCGCGGGTTGACGGAGGGGCGCGCGGAAATCCAGGCGAAGTGGGACGCGGATATCGCACGCTTGAATGAGGCGCACGCCGCCGCGCGGGCAGCATGGGCCGACGCGGAAAGCGCGAAGTTTGGCGCCGATCTCAGCCAAGGCCTGTCTGAGATCGAAGATCATATTTCCGAGGTCGTGGCGCGTATTCTTGCGCCATTCCTTGACGCGGGCATTCGCAACTCTGCGGTTGACGCACTGCGCTCGACGGTGCGCGGACTTTGGAGCAACGACAATGGCCTCTACATCACAGGCAGCGCGCCGGCCGATCTTCTCGATCGATTGAACGATACGGCCGCCGCCGCCGAGATGCGCGCCGCGGACCTCACAGCGGGCGATACAGAGATCCGCTTGAAGATTGGCGACATGATTGTCGAGACGCGCATGGCCGTTTGGCTTGATGAAGTGAGAGGCGCCGCGTCGTGAGTGATCAATCCGCACCGCAAGAAATCGTCATCGTCCGCCGTCGCGGTGGTGGCGAAGAAGAAGGCCATCACGGTGGCGCGTGGAAGATCGCCTATGCCGACTTCATGACGGCCATGATGGCGTTCTTCCTCGTTATGTGGCTCGTCAACGCAGCCGACAAGAAAGTGCTGACGCAGGTTGCCAGCTACTTCAATCCGCTGCGCATGTCGGAACGCGTCTCGGCCAAGAAGGGCGTCGAGGAACTCGTCGAGGGACAGTCGAGCGCCAGCAAGGCCGGCAAGCAATTGAGCAAGGCGTCCGACGAGAAAGACGTGCAGGACGTGAAAGCGGCCGAGAGCGACAAGGCCGCTCCAAAGGAAGAGGCCGCCGAGCCGTCGGATAAGAAGGCGTCTGCCGAAGGCGGTCAGACGGATATGACCGAGCAGGAATTGTTCAACGATCCGTACGGCATTCTGGAGAAGCTGGCGTCGCAGGCCATCGTCGGCCGTCAAGGCGGTTCCGAAGCCAACACCGGAACGGGGCGTTCGGAAACCGGGGGCGAGGCGTTCCGCGATCCGTTCGATCCCGAATTCAGCCGCGCACAGGCGGAAGCAGCCAAGACACCGAGCACGAAACCTGCACCGCCGGCGAATGCCGACAAGGAAGCGCCGCCGGCATCGGCGAAGAACACAGCGGACGCGGCTCCGGGTGCTGCCGGCAAGCAAGCGCCCGGCGAGGACAAGGCGAAGGCCGAAGCGGCCGCAACGACGCCGGCTCCCGACAAAGCCAACGGCAAGAAGGATGCTGTTGCCGAGAAGGAGCAAAAAGCGGCCGACTTGCTGCAGAACAAGCTCGCCAAGGCGCTGGTCGATTTCGCGCCCGGCCAGAAGCCGACGCTGACCGTCAAGGCAACGCCCGATGGCGTGCTCATCAGCCTCACCGACGAATTCGATTTCGCAATGTTCAAGCTGTCGTCGGCCGAACCGAACAAGCAGCTCGTGGCCGCCGTCAAGCGGATCGGTGGCGTTCTGAAGGGTATGCCGGGGCTCATCGTGGTGCGCGGCCATACCGATGGCCGCCCGTTCGCCAAGGGCACCTCGGACAACTGGAAGCTGTCATCGCAACGCGCGCTGATGGCGCGTTACATGCTGATTAATGGCGGCATCGATCAAAGCCGGTTCTCGCGCATTGAAGGTTACGCGGACACATCGCTGCTCGTCGCCACGGATCCGCTTGCGGCTCAGAATCGGCGCATTGAAATCCTGCTGCGCAACGACGGGAAGAAGTGATGCGTCGCATCCTGGCCTTGATCGTCCTGCTTGCAAGCGCCGCCTCAGCCTTGGCTGAGGCCGAAGCGCCGCCTGCCGAGGCAGAGACGCCGCCTGCCGAGAAGACAGCCTTGCTTGCGCCGTATCAGTGGGTGCGCACGCTCGAAGAAGTGCAGGATCAGATCAGTCACGGTGTCGAAGCCGCGCATATCTATATGCCGAAGCTGCTGATCAAGATCGCCGATGAAATTGAGCGGGCGGAGCCGAGCGTTCTTCTCGAGCCGCGCAACGTCCGCGCGATCATTGTTTACGTTTTGAGTGGCGGCGACGGCCGGTCCTTGCGGCGGCTGCTTGGTCTTGGTGCACTGACGCCGCTCGAAGACAAGATCGCAAGGGGCGCGATTGCCTACACAGAGGGCAAATATTCGCAAGCCTCCGAGCATCTGGCAGGGATTGACGCGCGCACCCTCGACACCAGCCTTGCTGGCCGCGTGGCGCTCATACAATCCATTCTCGCCTACAAGAAGGATTTGAAGGCGGCGATCGCGCTCCTGGATCTGACGCGCCTTTTGGCGACGGGCACACTCGTCGAGGAAGCAGCCCTGCGCCGGCAAGCGGTTCTCGAAGCGGCGGCCCGCGATCGCAAGCGATTCGAGATGCTGGCCTTCCAGTATTTTCGGCGCTTTAAGCAGTCCGTCTATGCGGACTACTTCAAGCAGCAGTTTTCCGTTGCCGCGGCGGGCCTCGACTACGGCGATGCGCACGGAAAATTTGATCGCTTGAAAACGATCGTTGAAACGTTGGACGAACGCCAGCAGGCCTCGCTCTATGTGATGCTCGCGGAAAAGGCCATTTTGATGGGAAATCTGCCGCTGACGCGCTTTGCAGCGTCCAACGGCGCCGATCAGAGCAAGCCTGACAGCATCGAGCGCGTGCGCGCCGAGTTGTACGAAGCGTCCGCCGATGTCGTTGGCGAAAATACCGTGAAAGCCATGCGCGTTCTGGAAGTCGTTCCGGCAGAACGGCTGAGTGTGATCGACAGCGATCTGCATCGCGCGGCATTAGCCGTCGGTCACGAGGTTCTGCGGCCGGCTCTGCCGCAACTCGAAAGTGAAACGGCCCATCTGGACGCAACCAACGCAGAGCATAGTGGAGGCGGCGGGCACGACAGCAAGCCCGCAGCCGATGCGCCGCAGACCGCCGGCGAGACGAAGGATGCGGCGGAAGCAGACCCCGTCGTGGAGAAGGCCAAAAAAGCAATCGCAACCGCCGATCAAATTCTCTCGAACAAGAAGCAGTGACCGACATGGACGCCATCTCTTCCGCCACCACCTCAGTTTCGAAATCGATGTCTGCCAAGTCCGCGTCAGCAACGGGCGGCTCGGAGCGTGCTGTGACCGGCCTCGAAGAGCAGTGGGACGAGGAACTGGCCGCGAGCGATGGCAACGGCGACGAGATTGACGCAACTGCCGATGCCGATTTGCAGGCTGAACCTCAGCGGGCGACAACGGCCGAAAAGGCCGACGCTGCGCCGCTGGCGCTTTGGGCGTTCCAGTCCAAGCTGTCGAGCTTTGGTACGGACGTGCCCACGGATCTCGATGGTGCGATCGGAGTCGTCGAAGGCGATGCTGAAGAACCATCTGGAAGTGCCGCGGAAACAGCAGAACCTCTCGACAATCCCGATCAACCGGCAGTGATGAGTGAAGCACTCGCAACGCGCGACCTCATGGCCTATCTGCAAGCACCCGTCACACCAAGCTCTGAGAGCGATGCCGCAACGAACGCGGAGAGCAGTGAGAGCGCCGCCAAGACTTCGGTTCCAATCGAGACATTGAATTCTGAGCGCGCCAAGACCGCGGCCCTGTCCAGCGATGCGTCGGCGGGTGCCATCGCGCCGAAGATCGGGCGTGTCCTGTCCTCACTGGCGCAGTTGATGACGCGGCAAACGATGGGCCTCGATACGGCCGTGCAGGCGCAGCCGAGCATCGCGTCAGACGATGAGCAGAAGGCGGGCGACGGTCAAGCGTCGACGACGTCGGCCACGAGTGATGGCGATGTGGCGAACGCCTCAGCGCCGACGCTGCGCCCCGATGCAAGCGCACGGCCCGCCGCATCCGTGAATGACGCGTCCGCTGCTGGCGTCGATCAGGTGCCGAACAGCGTCGCCGCGCGATCGTCAGCCGCTCCCGAGGCGGTTGATCAAGGCGTATCCGGTGACGGCGAACACGGTGATGCGGAGATTGCCCGCTTGGGTGATGAGATGAAGATCTCCGTCGTGCGGCAGGAAGCGCACATCGCACCGATGACGCGGCAAAGCCCCGTCCAGCAGCTTGCCGCCGCAACGGCCAGCGCGGCTCACGCCGCGGTTGCGGTGAAGGACGCTTCAGCGCCAGCGCCTGAAGCGCCGATCGTCAAGGTGCTCGAACTGCGGCTCGAGCCGGACAATCTGGGCACGATCACGGTGCGCATGTCGATCACCAATGGCCACATGCGCCTTGTGCTCGGTGTCGAAGCGCAGGACGTGGCACGCCAGGTTGAGCGCGACCGCGAAGAGCTTGGGAAGTTCCTGCAAGCGTCGGGCTTCATTCTCGATGCGGTCGATGTGCACGCCATGCGTGTCGAAGGTACGTCATCGCCGCAGGGCGCCGAAGAACGTCGCTTGCCGTCGAGCGGGCAGCAGGCCTTCACCGGCAACGGCGGCGCCTCGGCGGAAGCGGGCGGGCAGGGGCAGCGTTCGGATTCACAGCGCACGTTCCGAGACGGACGCGAAACCGGGGATGGCGATCGCGGCTCTAGCGTATCGCAGACCCGTAGTACGCCGCCGGCGGGACGCGGTCTCTATATTTAGTGCGCATGGCGTAGCGCAGGCTCGCCGCAAGCGCGGCGACAGTTAACCGTTGTACAAAGTGACGGTGCGCATGGGCATCGATGTGGATGTAGCGTCAGAGGATTGAAGCTGCGTGCCAACGGCGTGATGTAAGTGTCATGCGCATTTGGAGCAGCAGCGAGAGAGAGCGGTTAGAGTTCGCATCGCGCGGCCGTGAGCGGCGTGATGGCTGTGCAGCGTGACAGATCATGGCGATAACGATGCTGACGACTTCGCTGAATGGCCCCTACAAGCTGACGTTCGATGACATCACGGCATCGGTGCGACGGACATCGCCCGGGACATTTGCGCTCGGCTATGTCGATACGCAAGGCAATTTCAGGATCAGATCTGTTGGACGCTCGGATGAGAACATCCGCGAGAAGCTGTGTACGATGATTGGGTCGGATCAGTGCTTCAAATATACGTACGCCAACTCGCCAACGGCTGCATTTACGCGCGAATGCGAACTATTCCACCAATTCAAGCCTTATGGAAACATGCTGCATCCCGAACGTCCGCGCGGGTCTAATTTAGAGTGCCCGCGCTGCCGCTCCGGTCTTCATTATCTGTGAGCAGGTTGAGAATGTCCGTCAACGCCGCCTGATATCCGTGATGCCAATAGGCGCGCTCGGGCGTGCCGGCATCGAGCTGGCGCTGCTCGGTTCGTGCGAACGGCGCGTTGTCTTCGAGCCAACGCTGAATATCATCACGTTGCGAAATGACATGCTTCAACTTGCGCGCATCAACGTGCATTGTAGAAAACCTCGACGCATACAACAGGGATAGGGAGCCATCTGGCTGCTATCTGATGGTGTCAGTTATACGCGACCGGCATTGAGACGGCGCTAGACACGGCCTGTGCAATTAAATCGAATTGTATGTATTTCGGCGTCGTCATATGGCTCTCAGCGCCTTATGCCCTGCGCTTTCGAGGTCAAGCGTCGCTCTCGAATTCCAGAATTGGCACAGATGGCGTGTGGCACCGCTTTTGCTTCTCATGAGGTTCAGAGAAGACGCGACGTTGGACCCCGCTCATGCCGTTTGTTTCGCAGCATATTCGATCGGAAATTGCGGACCTTGGCCGCCTTTCAATGCCGCTCGGCGACGTGGCGGCAACGAATTTGGCCAAATCGCTCATGACGTCGCTGTCGAAATCGATGACGACGGGCGCCGATGCCGATCGCATTCTCAAGTCCTATAGAGTTCGAATTCTTGATGAGATTGCTGCGCAATCCGCGACCGCTGCAGCGGCAAGCCGTCCGGCGCAGGCACGGGCATCTCGCAAAGCGAGCGATATTCTTCCGCATTTTTCTGCGTCAGATCATTTCCAGAGCCTCTAAACGCTAGGCCTGCCGTTTACGCGATTGAAGCTCGTCTCAGCCATTCTGAGGTGCAAGTTTCGCGGGCTCTTTGCCCGGCATGCCGCGTGGAGTGGAAGTGTCAAATGTCCCGTATGCAGTTGGCAGACATCGACCGAGAATTTGCCACCATCGCGGGTGCATTTCTGCATAGCCATTCAACGCCCGCGGATTTCGAGCGCTTGATGACATTCGCGGAAGCGGCGTTCTCAAGCGCGAATGGCCCGCGATCTGCGCTTCAGGCAGCGTCGCTGACACCCCCCGATGGCGATACTTATGTGTCGGCGCGTGAGGTGTCGTCACGCTATGCGGAAGATTACGAGGAGAGCGGCAGCCTGACACTGCGCGTGCCGGATGCCTTCGCGTTTCGCCCGCAAGAGATCCGCATCGACGCAGGCCAGCCGCTGGAAGTTCTAAGAGCTCTGCGGCGCAAGCTTGCTGTCGTGCATCATCCTGATAAGTCGCCGGTCGAAACGCGCGATGCCGCGACGCGACGCATGAGCCGGATCAACGAGATGATCGATGCGGCGATTGCTGAGGCGGAAGCGGCCGAGGCGCGCGCGTCCAAGCGGTAGCGCTTGTTCCGGCTGTGTGTCGCGGCGCGATGCTTTACGCCGACAGCGACGATTTTCGCCCTATCAGACTCTACGCCGCATGTGACGTCGGCGTGACAAGCGCCAGCGCTTCGCGCGACCGTCCGTCAGCGACTTCGACACGGTCACGGCCATTGGCCTTGGCGGCATAGAGCGCGCGATCGGCGCGATTGACCAGCGCTTCAATGTCGTCATCATTCCCCTGCCATTTTGCAACGCCGACGCTGGCGGTGCAGAACAGGGAGGTGCTGGGCATTGCAATCGGAAGTTCACGCAGTTTTTGCAGCAGTCGTTCGCAGGTGAGAATGGCGTCCAGCCACTCGGTGCGTGGTAGAAGAATGCCGAATTCTTCTCCGCCGAGGCGCCCGAGAAGGTCGCGTTCGCGGAGGCACCCGGAGACGTGACGCGTCACCGCTTTCAGAACGCGGTCGCCGCCGTCGTGCCCATAGGTGTCGTTGACGGACTTGAAGCGATCGATGTCGAGGATGGCGAGGCAGCAGCCTTCGCCCTGTGCGCGCGCATCGTTGACGTCGTGCTTCAGGGCTTCCAGAAAGAATCTGCGATTTTTGATGCCGGTCAGCGTGTCGGTTGTCGCCAATGCAAAAAGTTGCTGATTGGCGATGTTGAGATCGCGCTGCTGTGCTCTCAATTCCAGCATGTTGCGCGCGCGCGCGACCAACTCAAGCCGGTCGACCGGCTTGCGCAGAAAGTCTGTTCGCCCGAAATGCAGCGCCTCATAAAGCGTGTCGCGACTTTCACTGCCCGTCACCATGATGACGGGTGTCTCCTTCAAGCGCTTCTCTGCCCGCATTTTCTGAATGAAGGCAATGCCGTCGAATTCCGGCATCATGTAATCCACGATGACGAGATCAGGTTCATACTCGACGCACCACGAGAATGCGGCGCATGGATCCGTGAACGAATGCAGATCGACGGAGCCGAGGCTTCGCAGGTATCCCTTGAGCAGTATGTTGTTGGCGTCGACGTCGTCGATGACGGCAATTCTCGGCATTTCAGGTCTCATTCCAGTATGTGCACCAGTGTGTGCATTCCAACTCAGGCGCGGATACGCAAGGCGTCCGTTGTCTGCGCCAGCGTTTCGCGGAACTCGATGAGGCGCGATGCGACTGTCGCAACGTCAGGTGATCTGAGTTCGATATCGGCGGCGATACGCTCGAGCTTCACTGCGCCAAAATTGCTGGCCATGCCCTTGATCCGGTGGGCCGCCTTGCGCGCGCCAGCGAGATCTTGGCTTTCTATGGCTTTTGCGAGCAGTTCGGCACATTCCGCGGCTTCGATCGGGATCGCGAGTAGGGCGGCTTGAAGTGAGTCGATGTCGAGATGCTCACGCAAATCTGCGAGGCGGCGTTCGTCGAAGACGGGCAAGCTCAGTTCGACCACGACCGGCTTATTCGTCTCGGCGATAGGCGCCGTGACCGGCGTCGGCGCGCTCGACGCTGGAGCACTTGGTCCGACTTTGACGGCGGCGTCGGTTGACGGAGCGCTTGGCTCGGCGCTGCCATCGGCGCGGGGCGCGGCAAGTCCACGCTTCGAGCGGATGTAGACCTTCACCATGCTGGCGAACAGCTCGACCGGATCAATCGGCTTGCTCACGTAGTCGTCCATGCCCGACGACAGATACTCTTCGCGCTGTCCAGTCATGGCATTTGCCGTCAACGCGATGATCGGTATCTCGCAAAGCGGGCTTTCAAGCTTGCGGATGTGACGTGTGGCCGTCGGACCGTCCATCTCCGGCATCTGCACGTCCATGAGCACGAGATCGTACTGGAAATTCTGCACGGCATTGACGGCTTCGAGGCCATTGGCGACGACATCGACCGAGTGGCCGCGTTTCGACAGCAGCGCGCTGACGAACATCTGGTTGACGTGATTGTCATCGGCAACAAGGATGCGCAGCTTCTGGGCGAGAAGTTCGTCGTAGGCGTTGGTTGATTCGGGTTCGGCCTCGCGCGGCGCGTCCGCGACCGAACCGCGAATGGTGAACCAGAAGCGGCTTCCCTTGCCGGTCTGGCTTTCAACGCCGATATCGCCGCCCATCATGTTGGCGAGCTGCTTGCTGATCGCCAGGCCGAGTCCCGTTCCGCCGAATTTCCGCGTCGTCGATCCGTCGGCCTGCGAGAAGCGCGTGAACAATCGCGTGCGGGCTTCCTTGGGGATGCCGATACCGGTGTCGCGGACTTCGAAATACATTTCGATTTCGTCGTCATTGATCGTGTGGTGGGAGGCAATCACGCGCACGCTGCCGCGCTCGGTGAACTTGATCGCATTACCAACGAGGTTGAACAGAATCTGGCGCAGACGTGTCGGATCGCCCAGGATCCAAAGCGGAAGATCGGGAGCGACGTCCATATCAAGCGTGAGATCTTTGGAATCCGCGCGTGAGCGCAGCAGCGAAACGACACCGTCGACAAGCTGATTGGGGCTGAAGCTGATCTGTTCAAGCTGGATGCGGCCGGCTTCAAGCTTCGAATAGTCGAGAATATCGTTGATGATGACGAGCAGACTATCAGCGGATTCGCGCGCCGTGAGAACGAGACGCCGCTGTTCAGCTGTCAATTCCGCGTCGCTCAGCAGGCCGAGCATGCCCATGACGCCGTTCATCGGCGTGCGGATCTCGTGGCTCATCGTTGCCAGGAATTCCGACTTCGCCAGGTTCGCGGCTTCGGCTTTCGCGGTCGCCTCCATAAGCTTTGATTGGGTTTCCTCGAGCCTTTGCTGGCGAAGCTTGCTCTCGGTGATGTCGGTGCGCACGCTGACGTAGCCAAGCGCCTTGCCCTTGGCGTCGCGGACGGCGGAATTCGTCGCCTGAACCCAATAGAGAGACCCAAACTTCGATTGATTGCAGACTTCGCCCTGCCAGACTTCGCCGCGTGCCAATGTGCGGTACATATCATCCCAGAATTCCGGTGGATGAAGCGACGAATTGACGATGCGATGGTTTTGACCAATCAATTCTTCGCGCGTATGGCCGCTGATCCGGCAGAATGCATCGTTGGCATACGTGATTGTACCGTGGATATCGGTCTCCGACACGATGGTATGCTGATCGAGAACGCGCTTCTGGAGATCGAGGCGCGCGAGCGTCGCCGCCAAAGTCTCGGTGCGCCGTGAATCGGATTCAAGCTCACTCAACAATTGACGGCGGGCAGCTTGGGCAGCACCGACGAAGGGTCGAATTGTCCAATAGTAGACAATTGGCGATGCGAGAAGTGTGAGCAGCGCTGAATCGAGAAATGCAATTTCCGGCTCCGAGAAGCCGAGGTCCATACTGCCGAGCAATGCCATCATGCACAGCTCAAGGATGAAAATTACGACGCCAACTTTCAGCATCAGCACGCCGAGCTTTTCGTCCTGATCCGTCGTTGTAATCTCGATTTGCCGGGGAGAGGGCGTAGCCTCTGCTGCCGTTGTGGCGATGCTTTTAGCGCTCGTGTCAGAGTGTTGGGCCATTGCACATGTCTTCATTGCCGGAATTGCTCGGCTGCACTGATGACATCAATGCAGTGGTTTATATGCGGCAGTGTCGCGTGGCACAGTGAATGAAGCGTAATAAAAAGCGATAC
>JBOFCQ010000212.1:0-12747 GCA_051646145.1 Hyphomicrobium sp. | reverse complement strand
TGGCGGGCGCCGTGGCCGCGGTCAGGAGGGGCGACGACGGCCGTCTCATGCCGGCATTTGCGGGCCGTCACGACGACCTGACATTCGTTGCGCCCGCGGCGCGCAGTGCGGCACTGGTCGGCATGCTCGACTACAGATTGTCGTTTGTCTCGCGAGGCTCAGTCGCGGGGCGGCCAAGCGGCGTCCTCAACGTTTCAACCCGGCCCTATGCGGTTGCTGCCGACAGCACACCCATAGACACGACCCTGATGCGCAACGTCGCGTCGCTGTCGTTCAGATATTTCGGACGCGCGCGTGGCGACGACGTTCCCGGATGGCATGACGAATGGCTTGGACAATCGCAACTGCCGCTGCTCGTCGAAATGAAAAGCATGATGGACGGGTCCAATTCCGTCGCCGAACATGTGCTGGTCGTCGCATTGCGATTGGCAACGCCGGACGAACCTACCAACTGACGAGATCCTGATTTTCGCCGTCGCCGCCCGGCGCATTATCCTGGCCATACGAGAAAATTTCATACGGTGCGCGTTGGCCGGGCGAACGATAGTGATATTTCCGGCCCCACGGATCGATGAGCCCGTTCGCATTTTTCAGATATGGTCCGCGCCAACGCGTTGCGCCCTGAGGTGCGGCGACAAGCGCGGCGAGACCCATGTCCGTTGACGGGGATGCGCCCATATCAAGGGCGAAGAGTTCGGTCGCCGTCGCCAGCGACGCGATTTGGGCTTTGGCGGTTTCCGTGCGTGCCGTGCCCATGTAGCGCAAAACGGACGGCCCAGCGATGGCCGCGAGCAGCGCCAGAATGCCAAGCACGACCAGCAGTTCCAGCAAAGTAAACCCGTCCATCGCGGATGGCCGTTGCGGCGCGCGGCGGCGGCTGTTCGTCTGAGGTTTGCGGAGCATGGGTGACGCAAGTCCTGGTGTAGGGATCGTGAGCGGCTAATCTGCCCTGCCGCACGCTTGCCAGCAAGCGCAGGCGCGCAGCAGCGTTAGCCGCGCGACGATCAGGCCGTGATCCAGACCAGCCAGAAGCTGAAGGCCAGAAACGGCCCAAACGCGATCCTCTCGAACCGGTCGACGCCGCCGCGGCGCACGGCGTGGATGGCATAGGCCAGCAACGCTGCAAGCGATGCCCAGAGCAAGACGTAACTCAGTGACAGCGGCCCAACCCACGTGCCCGCCGCGCCAAAGAGCTTGGCATCGCCAAGACCGAGACCGTGCTGGCCGCGTAGCTTGAGGTAGGCACGATTGATAAGCGCCAGCGCCGCATAAGCGCCGATGCCGGCAAGCGCGCGCTCCGTCACGGTGATGTCGCCGTCAACGAGCCATGGAATGGTCAAGCCGGCAACTGCGAGCGGCAGCGTCAAGGCATCGGGCAGGCGAAACGTCCGCAGATCTATGGCGCTCAAGAGTGCCAGGGTCAGCGCAAGGCAGGCGCTGATGGCGAGCCAGAGTTCCGTCCGCGCTGGCGGATAGGCGACGATTGCGAACACGCACGCATAGAGTGCGAGGAAGGCCAGTGTCGCGCCGGTGACGGCCTTCAAATTCAGTTCCGCCGCACTGTGGTGGCCGCTTTTTTGGGATTCGTTCGCATCGCCGTCATCGGCGTCAGGTGAGCGGCTCACCACACGTTATCGTCGCGCCAAACGCGCCGTACGCGGCTGTAGGGACGGCGGTAATGCGGGCTCCGGCTTTCGTCGAGCACATAGCCCTCGACCCTGGCGCCTTGCGGCTGGGCATTGAAATCGCGCTTCTGGCAATACCGCCGGCCGTTGACTTCCCAATAGCAGTAACTGCCGCAGTGCTGCCGGCCGCGCTCCCAATAGCAGCCGACGGCTTCTCCCGGCCGGACATCGTAGAACGGCGCGACGCGGACAGGGCGCGAATAACGGTCCGAGCCGGCTGACGCAACCCCGCATAGCGGCAACGTCAGCAGGATGACACCGGTTGCGATGCGCATGTCTGACGATCCCTTCTCTTGCGAATCGATAAGTCGTCCCGAATTTAACGCGGTATGATAATTTGAAAGCGGTCTCGGCGCCCATAGGACGTTGCCGGCCCGCTGTGGACGGCGCGTCATGTGGCCATCATGATACAAGGTGTGCGCATCGCGCGGGCTGTCATGTCGAATACGTGGGGCGCAGCGCTGAGCCGACCTATCACGCCCCCAGCACAGGGCGACATCGCATGAGGATGGGCTCGGCGTCGCAGTTGTTGAGAGGCAGTTATGGCAGCATCCGATTGGACGTCGCATTTTCCAGGCTTGAGCAAGCTGGAGCCGAATATTGCCAAGCCGCTGATCGAAACGAGCAAGGTCGTGCGCCTGCCCGCCGGTACCCGCATTTTCGGACCGGGCCAATCGCCTGAGGCCTATTTGCTTTTGATTGCGGGCACGGTACGCGTGCAGCAGGTGTCGGACGCCGGCCGCGAGATCGTGCTCTATCGCGTGGCGGCAGGCGAAAGCTGCGCGCTCACCACCGCCTGCCTCATGGGCTATGAAGAGTATCAGGCCGAGGGCATTGCCGAGACGGACGTCGAAGCCGTCGCCATCCCGCGCGCGACGTTTGACGAACTGATCGCGCGCTCAGCGGAGTTCAGGCGCTTCGTGTTCACGGCCTTCAGCGTGCGCGTCACCAACCTGTTCCGCATCATCGAAGACGTTGCGTTCGGGCGCGTCGATGTGCGCCTCGCGCAGCGGCTATTGGAACTCGCCAACACGCAGGATCACATCAACCTCACGCATCAGCAACTTGCCGCCGAACTTGGCACGGCGCGCGAGGTGATCAGCCGGCAACTCAATGAATTTCAACGCCGCGGGTGGATCACCACGGCGCGCGGCGCTATTGACATCGTGAAGGCGGACGCCTTGCGGCAGCTTGCCGCTGCGCCCTGATCCACCATCTTTGTGACTAGGTCACAGACGCCGCCGCCCAAGCGCCGCATAACGTCTCCAGTACAACGCTGGAGACAAGCCATGTCATGCAACGTCGGGACGATTGATCGGGCACTTCGCATCGCTGTCGGCTTGGGGCTGCTGAGCCTCGTTGTCGTCGGACCGCAAACGCTGTGGGGCCTGATCGGCCTGGTGCCGCTCTTCACCGGTCTCGCCCGCTTCTGCCCGGCCTATGCGGTTGGCGGCGTGGATACCTGCCGCACGCCGCGCGCCTGAATACATGGGCCTGAGTGATGGACCTGAGCGGATGGAGATGAAAGCCATGCTTCGCGTGTTTCTGCTGCCGGGCGATCTGGTCTGCGACCGATTTGGCGTGCCGGCCACCGGCGAACACCGGCAGGTTCTCAGATCCTTCATCAACATGATGGTCTGGAGCGCCGTCGCCATCGCCGTCGCGCTCGCCATCGCCCTTTGAGAGAGATGTTACGTCCATGACCGCGTTCACTCCCATAGCCGCAACCCTCGGCGGCGTTCTGATCGGACTTGCCGCTGTCGCGTTGATGGCGACGACGGGCAGGATTGCCGGCGTCAGCGGCTTCATATCGCGAATGCTGCCGCCCTTCTTTGATGACCAGTTTACCGTGCGTCTGGCCTTCGTCGGCGGGCTCATCGCGGCGCCCGTGCTCGCCGGTGCAATTGGATTGGGAACGCTTCAATCCACGGTCAGCAACGACACGCGCGTACTCGTTGCCGCCGGATTGCTCGTCGGCTTCGGCGCCGTGATCGGCAGCGGCTGCACAAGTGGACATGGTGTCTGCGGTATGGCCCGTCTGTCGCCGCGATCGCTGGTCGCAACGGCGGTGTTCATGGCCGCCGCCATGATCACGGTGTTCGTGTCACGTCACGTATTGGGAGGCTAACATGACGATCGTATCGACGTTCGTATCGGCGCTGATGTTTGGCCTCGGTCTCATCGTGTCCGGTCTGATCGATCCGGCGAAGGTTCTGAATTTCTTGGACGTCGCTGGAACCTGGGACCCAAGCCTCGCCTTTACGATGGCAGCCGCCGTGCTGACGACGGCCATCGGCTATCGGTTCGCGTTTTCGCGCCGCGCGCCGCTGTTTGCTGCGTCATTCCATGTGCCAACCGCGTCGGACATCGACACCCGCATCGTCGCCGGTCCGGCCGTTTTTGGCATCGGCTGGGGCCTCGCCGGCTACTGTCCGGGCCCGGCCGTCAGCGCCTTGGCGCTTGGATCGACATCAACGCTGATCTTCGTTGCCGCCATGGTTGCCGGCATGGCCGTTGCGCGCGGTCTCAACGCCGCGATCGCCGCAGGCCCGCCGCGCGTCAGCGCCTAAGACATTCTGAGGAGACGTCACATGACAAGCATTCCGCATTCCGTTGATCTCGCCTTGAAACCGGAGGTTACGGCCTTCTTCGACGAGCCGACCAATACCGTCAGCTATGTCGTCAAGGACCCGAACTCGAAATCGTGCGCCGTGATCGACAGCGTCATGGATATCGACTACGCCGCCGGCCGCATCAGCTATGACTCGGCCAACGACATCATCGGCTTCATCGAGCGCAACAGCCTCAAGGTCGAGTGGCTGATCGAAACGCACGCCCACGCCGACCACCTCTCCGCCGCGCCCTACATTCAAGCGAAGGTCGGCGGCAAGCTCGGCATCGGCGAGAACATCAAGATCGTGCAGGAGGTGTTCGGCAAGATCTTCAACGAAGGCACCGAATTCCAGCGCGACGGCAGCCAGTTCGATCGGCTGTTCAAGGATGGCGATACCTATCAAATCGGCGGTATGCAGGCCTTCGCGATGCTGACGCCGGGGCATACGCCGGCGTGCATGACGCACGTCATCGGCAACACTGCGTTCGTTGGCGACACGCTGTTCATGCCGGACGGAGGAACGGCGCGTGCCGATTTCCCCGGCGGCGATGCGCGCGTGCTCTATCGCTCCATCAAGCGCGTGCTCGAGCTGCCGCCGGAAATGCGGTTGTTCATGTGCCACGATTACGCGCCCGGTGGGCGTGACATCAAGTGGGAGACGTCGGTTGCCGAGCAGCGCGCGACCAACATCCATGTGCGCGACGGCGTCTCCGAGGATGAATTCGTCAAGATGCGCGAGGCGCGTGATGCGACGCTCGCATTGCCGAAACTCATCATTCCGTCGATCCAGGTCAACATCCGCGGCGGCAATCTGCCGGCGCCGGATGAAAGCGGAAAGCGTCACCTGAAGGTGCCGATCAACGAACTCTAGAAAGAACTCTAGAGCGCTCTTTCACCCGTCGTGCCGTCACGCGCCCAAGGACCCTGTCCATGCCCATAAAAACTCTGACGCCAAACCTCTCGGTGTCTCCGCAAGTGACCGTCAAGGACGTGGCGGCGATTGCGGCCTTGGGCTTCAAGGCCATCATCGCCAATCGTCCGGATGGCGAGGGCGCGGACCAGCCGCTCTTCTCCGAGATCGAGCGTGAGGCCGCCAAGTTCGGATTGGCCGCACGCTATGTGCCCGTCGTGTCAGGCCCGGTGACGGACGATGACGCGGAAGCGTTCGCGGAAGCGATGGCCGAACTGCCAAAGCCCGTGCTTGCCTATTGCCGGACGGGCACGCGCAGCACGACGCTTTGGGCTCTCGGCGAAGCGGGCACGCGGCCGCTGGATGACATTCTCGCGCAGGCGAAAAGCGCTGGCTACGATATGTCGGGTGTTGCCGGCCGCATCACGTCCGGCGCGGCGGGCCGCGCAATCGCGCCGATCGAGAAGCACACGGTCGTTATCGTCGGCGGCGGCGCGGCCGGTGCCGCTGTTGCCGCAAGCCTCTTGAAGCGCCAGCGCGACCTCGACATCGCGATCATCGATCCCGCCGAAACGCACTACTATCAGCCGGGCTGGACACTCGTCGGCGGCGGCGTCTTCAAGCCGGCGCAAACCGCAAAGCCCATGGGCGCAATCCTGCCAAGGCGCGCGACGTGGATAAAAGCTGCGGTCGCGGGCTTCGATCCGGCGAACAATGCCGTCATCATCGAAGGATGCCGCGCCATCCAATACGAGCACCTCGTGGTGTGCCCCGGATTGAAACTCGATTGGTCGGCGATCGAAGGCCTGCCGGCGACGCTCGGCGAGAACGGCGTCACGTCGAACTATCGCTACGATCTGGCGCCCTATACGTGGCAGCTCGTGCAGGGCCTCAAATCAGGCCGTGCCGTGTTCACGCAGCCGCAGATGCCGATCAAATGCGCCGGCGCGCCGCAAAAGGCGATGTACCTCTCGGCCGATCACTGGTTTCGCACGAAGCGCCTGGCAAATATCGACGTCGCCTTCTTCAATGCCGGCGGCGTGCTGTTTGGCGTCGCGGCCTACGTGCCGGCACTGATGGACTATGTGAAGCGCTATAACGCGCAGTTGAATTTCGCGCATACCTTGGTTGCGGTCGATGGTCCGGCGCGGATCGCGCGCTTCCAGAAAAGCAATGCTGACGGCAGCAAGGAAACCGTTGAGACGCGCTTCGACATGCTGCATGTCTGCCCGCCGCAAGTGGCGCCGGATTTCCTGAAAGCAAGCGTGCTCGCAGACGCGGCCGGTTGGGTCGATGTCGATCCGGAGACGCTGCGCCATAAGCGCTTCGTCAACATCTATGGTCTGGGGGATGCCGCCAATACGCCGAACGCCAAGACGGCCGCCGCGGCGCGTAAGCAAGCGCCGGTGGTTGCCGAGAACATCATGTTCGACAAGGGCCTGCGATCACAGCAGTGTGCCTACGATGGCTACGGTTCGTGTCCGCTGACGGTTGAGCGCGGAAAAATCGTGCTCGCGGAGTTTCTCTATGGCGGCAAGGTCACGAACTCGTTCCCGTCTTTCATCCTGAATGGCACCAAGCCGTCGCGCGCCGCTTGGATCTTAAAGGAACGCATTCTGCCGCCGATCTACTGGCGCGCCATGCTGAAGGGCCGCGAGTGGATGGCAAAGCCGAAGGTCATGGCATGATGCTGCTTCAGGATACGCTGGCGACCGCGTCTGGTGCGCTTGTCGGCCTCGTGCTCGGCCTGATCGGCGGCGGCGGGTCGATCTTAGCGGTGCCGCTGCTCGTCTACGTTGTCGGCGTAACGTCGCCGCATATCGCGATCGGCACCAGCGCCGTTGCCGTCGCCGTCAGCGCCTTGGCCAATCTTGCCGGGCACGCGAAGGCAGGTCACGTCAAGTGGCGGTGCGCATTGGTATTTGCTGCTGCCGGCGTTGCCGGCGCGGCGCTCGGCTCGACATTCGGCAAACAGGTCGACGGAGAAAAGCTTCTCGTTCTGTTCGGCATTCTGATGATGATCATTGCGGCGCTGATGTTCTGGAAGGGCGGCGCCGACGGCGATGTCGATGTGCGCCTCACGCGCTCAACGGCGCCAACCTTGATGCCGCTGCTGATGGCCTATGGCACGGGCGTTGGCATGCTCTCCGGATTTTTCGGCATCGGCGGCGGGTTCCTCGTAGTGCCTGGACTGATTGCGGCAACCGACATGCCGCTGATCTTCGCGGTTGGGTCGTCGCTCGTTTCCGTCGCCGCATTCGGCCTGACGACGGCTGGAAATTACGCTCTTTCCGGTCTGATCGACTGGGCGCTGGTGGCGTTCTTTATCGGCGGCGGCATTGTCGGGGGCATCGCAGGGCGGGGTCTCGGCGCGCGATTGGCGCAAAGCAAGAACATGCTGTCGCGCGTGTTTGCGGCGATCGTTGCCATCGTCGGCGCCTATGTCGTCTGGCGCGGCCTGGCCGGGTAAGAGGCGCACGCACACACGCGTGCCGCGATAGGCGGTGCAGCTTTTAACTCTAGGAATGCGTGCGCCGCGGCTCGGATCTCGACGTTCGCTGCACGCGGCAAACGCGCCGCGTGCATGCGTTATGTGTGATGCCGTCGGTCGCGCTATTTGGCGTCGACGAAGGCGTGTGCGTCTTCCGCCCGCTCGAAGATGTGGGGCTGCAGGCCGCGCCGGTCGAGGGCTTCCTGCATTTTCAAGCGCATGAAGGCGCTGGTCGTATAGCGGGCCGTCGACAGGTAGTGATATTCGAGCATGTACTCGATCATCTCAGCGTACGTGTCGTAGAGATCTTCCGCAATGCGGCAGCCATCGTGGTTGACGACCGAGTTGACGCGGCGGCCCGCCGCGACGCAGGCGGCGACGAGAATCTTGCGCAGATCGTCGATGTCGCTTTTCTTGCGCACGCTCCAGCCTTCGAGATTGACGAACAGGATGTTGCGCTCGTTGTCGTAGCTGACGCGTTCCGACAGCTTGAGGTTCTGCAACTCGGCCAGAAGGTCCATCGCGTCATCGACGAAGATGCGGCGATCCATCGGCATCGGCTTGTTGATGATCGGCTTGAAATCCATGTGCGGCAGGATGTGCTTCTCGATATCGATGCCGGGCGCCACTTCGATGAGTTCGAGGCCGTCGGGCGTCAACTGGAACACGCAGCGTTCGGTCACATAGATGACAGGCTGCGATTTCTGGCTCGCATACTTGCCGCTGAAGGTGATCTGCTCGACGTTGTTGACGAACTTGCGGGCGCGGCCTTCCTGCAGAATTTTGAGCTTGCCGTAATGGATGGCTACGTCGAGACCGCCGGCCGTGAACGTGCCGGCGAACACGACCGCGCGCGCATTCTGCGAAATATCGATGAAACCTCCGCATCCGTTGAGACGGCCGCCGAAGCGGCTCGTGTTGACGTTGCCGAACTGATCGCATTCGGCCATGCCAAGGCAGGTGAGATCCAGGCCGCGGCCATGATAGAAATCGAACATCTGGTTCTGATCGATGATTGAATGGGCATTGGCGGCAGCGCCGAAACTCGATCCGCCGGCCAGCACGCCACCGATGGCGCCGGCTTCCGTCGTCATGACGATGAAGGGCGTCACCTTCTCTTCATTGGCAACGGCCGCAACGCCGTCAGGTGCGCCGACGCCAAGATTGATGACGCCGTTGAGCGGCAGCTCGAACGCCGCGCGCCGGGCGATGATCTTGCGCTCGTCGAATTCCATGCGCGGCATGGCGTCAACGGGGACGCGCACTTCGCCTGCGAGACCGGCATCGTACATGACGCCGTAATTCATGCGGTGCATGACCGGGTCGTCGGCGACGACGACGCAATCGACGAGAATGCCCGGCACCTTGACGTCTTTCGGACGGATCGATCCCTGTTCGACGATGCGCTCGACCTGGGCGATCACCACGCCGCCGTTGTTGTGCGCCGCCATGGCCTGCGCCAGCACGTCGAGTGTCAGGCACTCCTTCTCCATACTGAGATTGCCGGAGGGATCGGCACTCGTCGCGCGTATCAGCGCCACGTCGATGGGGGTTGCCTTGTAGAACAGCCATTCCTGGCCTTCGACTTCGACCAGCTTGACGATGTCTTCCTTGGTCACCTCGTTGACCTTGCCGCCGCCGAGGCGCGGGTCGACGTAGGTGTGCAGGCCGACCTTCGTAAAGAGGCCCGGCGAACCGGATGCGCAAGAGCGATAGAGTTTCGAGATGACGCCCTGCGGCAGGTTATAGCCCTGAATCTTGTTCTCCTGGGCGGCCTGGGCAACTTTCGGCATGCGTCCGAAGTTGGCGGCGATGACGCGGGACAGAAGTCCTTCGTGATGGAGCCGGCCGGTGCCGAGCCCTTTGCTGTCACCAGCGCCCGCGCACATGATCAGGGTCAGGCCTTTGGGCCCTTTCGTTTCGACGAAGCGCTTTTCGAGCGACGCGTGCAAGACTTCGGGGATGCAGCTCTGCACGAACCCAGTCGTGCACACGACGTCGCCGTCGCTGATCAGCGCAATGGCTTCGCTGGCCGAGATGACCTTGTTTTTCATCATGTTGCGTTTCCCCGATATCGTTGGCACGTGCCGGGTGCTGGGGCAGTCTTGGCGCTGCGTGCGCCCGGCAGGTTTTCGTATTTTGCTTCACCGTACGCCTTAGCGCGCGGCTCCCAAACTCGCCCCACTCGGGTGGGTAATCGGAGCCTATCCAGCGTCGAATTGGCCGCGTGCGCCGCACTCTGTTCTGCTGCGCCGCAGCAGTGCCGCGCGCTGCCGCTTCGTCCTCGTTGAGCGGGCAATCAGCGTCGATGGCAGGCGCCTCAGTCATCCAAAGTCGCGCCAAGTCCGTTGAAGAGAAGCGGACAATGACCCGGGGAGGCTTTCGTGGCTCAGCGGCGGGGGATGGCAAGCCAATGCGTTCGGCGTTTGGCGGCAGTGTCGTTGAGTTTGGCATTGGCTAGGGCCGCGACCGCGCCGCAAGCATTTGCGGCTGATGTCACCGCGCGCGAATTGGCGACGGCGTTCTATCGCGCCAAAAGCGGCGAACCGCTCAATCTCGCTGGAAAAGATCTGAGCTTCCTCGATCTTGCCGGCATTGATTTCAAAGGCGCTTATCTGCCGCGCGCCAATCTTTTCGGCGTCGATCTGACCACGGCCAATTTGCGCAGCACCAACCTCGCGGGCGTCACGCTCGATCGCGCCATCCTTGTTAGGGCGGATTTCTCCGGCGCCAATCTCGAGGGCGCATCGGTGATGCGGCCAAGCGTCAACATCTCGCTGGAGCGCAATAAAGAGGATGCGCCCAAATTTGCCGGCGCCAACCTGCGCCATATCCGCATCACCGCGATGATGGACGGCGCAGATTTCCGCGGCGCTGATCTGACGGGGGCGCGGCTCGGTCCGCATGAGCCGCGCGCCGATATTTCGAGTATGCCGGGTTCGCTGCTGCGCGGCTGTGATTTTTCGGGCGCCATTCTCGTTGGTGCCGACTTGATGTGGGCCAAGCTCGGCTTTTCGAAGTTTGTCGGCGCCAACCTGCGCAACGTCAATTTCGATGGCGCTGATCTTTCGCGCGTCGATTTTTCCGGCGCGGATCTGACTGGCGCCAACTTGGCCAACGCCGATCTGGACGGCGCCATCTTCAAGGGCGTGACGGGGTGGGACGCAGTGGCCGGGCTCGCCAGCGCGCGCAATTGGGATCGTGCCGTGCGCTGAGCCGGCGCGGGTCGGGGACTATCTCCGTTGGCGCTTTTCCTTAAAAAATCGGGCAATGACGCCCGTGCGGTCTGCAAACCCAGACATGACAAATTGGAAAGGTCGCCTTCACGCGTTTCCGCGACGTTCGGATTGCGTCTATGATGGCGATCTCAAAGGCCACCGGCGCTTTGGTCCCCCGCCGGGCCTCATCGCCTGGTGCGCGGCAACCGCTAAGAGACTGAGCGCCCGTGACCGATCTCATCCCGTCGACGCTGTACTCCAGAATGTTCCGTGCCATTGCGCCCGCGCGCGCCGTGGCGGCTTGCGCGGCGGCGCTGACCGCGCTCATCGTTGCGATGCTCGCATCGTTTGCTGCCGCGCAGGAAGTGCAGGTCGATACGGCGCTTGTCGTGTCTGTCGACGTTTCGAACTCGGTCGATGCCGAGCGCTATCGTCTGCAAATGGAAGGCATCGCCAAGGCGCTCGAAGATAGCAGCGTGATCGATGCCATCACCAACGGTCCGAACGGCGCTATTCTGTTTGCGATGGTGACATGGGCCGACCGGCCGAATTTCACGCTGCCGTGGTCGCGCATATCGAGCAAGGAAGAAGCTTTGGCCGTGGCGCAGCGTGTGCGCACGCTGCCGCAACAGGGCGGCGAATTCACCTGCATGACGCGCATGATGCGCTCGGTGAACGATAAGGTTGTGTCGCAGATCCCCGCCCAGGCGACGCGCGTGGTGCTCGATGTGTCGGGCGACGGCACCGACAACTGCAATGCCGAGGAGCCGATCGAAACCGTGCGCGATGAACTTGTTGCGAACGGCGTGACAGTCAACGGCCTGCCGATCATCGTTGGTCCGCCGGATGCGCCAGTCGGCGAAGGCGCCTATCGCGCGCCCGGCACCGGCTTTGAAGAAGCCGCGCGGTCGTTGAACGAAACGTCGAACGGTCCAACGACGCTTGAACAGTGGTTCCGCGAGCACGTCATGGGCGGCACTGGAGCATTCGTTTTGCCCGCCAACGGCTACGATGACTTCGGCCGCGCTATTCGCCAGAAGTTCGTCATCGAAGTGTCCGGCATGACGCCGCCTGCGCGCTATGCGGCGCGGGCCAATCCGGGGGTGGCCGCGCCTGCAGGCGGTGCGCGCTCAACAGGCACGGCGCAGGCGGACGACATGGCGAAAGATGCCGACGCGATCCGCGTGCGCTAGAGCGAGAGCGCCCTCACCTTGCACCTAATCGCGCTGCGCCTTGTCGCTGTTCAACATGGCGTCGAGGCCTTTTGCTGTGGCGAGGCCCTCGAGTTTCAGAAGCTTCGCGGCGTTGACGTCGGCTTTGGCCAAATTCGCGCCCGCAACGTTGGCACCGGTCAAGTCCGCGCCGCTCAGTTCCGCGCCTTCCAGATTGGCGCCTTCGAAGTTGACGCCCTTCAGCGATGAATACTCGAAGGCAGACCGCATAAGATTGGCGCCCTTGAAACTCGCGCCCTCGAGATTTGCGGACTTGATGACGCCGCGCATCAAACCCATCGACTGATTTGTGAGATCGGGTGCCAGCATCGCATTCTCGAAGTTGGCTTTGACGAGCGAGGCGCGCGACATGTCGGCCCCGACCATGGCATGTGAAAAGTTGGTGCCGTCGAGTTTGGCGTCCATCATTTGCGTCTGAAACAGGCTGGCGCCGATGAAGCTCGCGCCGGTGAAATCCGATTTCAGCGCCCAGGCCTGATCGAGAATGACGGCATCGAATTTCGCGCCGCGGAAATTGACGGCATTGATGCGGGCCGACTGAAGCCGGACGCGCGTCAAATCCATGCCGGACAGGTCGAGCCCGTTGAGGCGCTTGGC
>JBOFCQ010000202.1:0-7375 GCA_051646145.1 Hyphomicrobium sp. | reverse complement strand
AGCGCGATGATCGCCTGCTCGCCGCCCGTGCCGCCGGAGCGTGCGGCCGTCCGTGTCGGCGGGCGGCCGGTGTCGGCCGGCGTCGCGGCTGCGTCAGGCGCGGGGGCGGGGGCTGCGGATTTCTTGGCGCTCTTAGCGGCCGGCTGTGCCGCTTTGCGTGCGGGCGCTGTTTCAGATGTCGTCGGCTTCATGGCCGGCGCTTCCGTGTCCTCTGCGGCCGCCATGCGCACGGCGCTGGATGTGAGCGCCATCGCGGCGACAAGCGCCACGCCAACGCGCGCGCACGCACCAGCAGTCCACCCTGCGCGCAACGCGCGCGATGCGCATTGGGGCGACGCCGTTTGAAGCGATGTCATGTCAAGCCAAGCACGAACTCTTGTCGGCATAATGCGGGGTGTTCCAGTCCATCGACACGGGCGAGCGAAACGCGTTGCGATTCGTGACGCCGTAAGTTTAGCGCACGGATCGGCCATCAATGAGCATTTATCCACATGAACCATGGCAACGCCGTGGCTCAGGCCACCGGATAACGACCGGAATTCGGCTGCGGTGGATCAGCGCTGAGGGGCATTTGACCGGGCAAACGAGTGACCGGGCAAACGAAGAGCCGCGCGCCAAGAAGGCGCCCTGCGGCGTCGCCGGTTAGTTATTGGTGCGCTGATCGCCGCCATAGGCGAAATCGAGCGTATCGGTCTTATAGTTAAACTCGCCGATGTGCTTGAACTCGAAGCGCAGCATGATCGACCGGTCGTCCTCGTAGTAGACGCTGTCGTAATAGCTCTCGGTGTAGGTCGCGGTCAGCACGAAGCATTCGTCCGAATAGCGCACCTGCATGAAGTCGGAGAGGAAGCGCTGCTCGTCGATGTCATAGCGTGCGCCGGCCGCGATCGACCATGCATTCGTCAACTGAATGGACATCAGTCCGTTGAAGTCCTGCTGCGTCGTCTGCACGCCGCTGAGCGTCGTTGCGCCCGAGTAGGCATACGAAGCAAACACGCCAAGCGGTCCAAGCGTCAGCTCGACGCCGGCATCCTCGCGGCGAAGCTCAAGCGACTGCTCGTCGAAGCGGCTCTGCGAAATCAGGCGGAAGAAATCCGTCGGCGCGATGTAGGCGCCGAGCACGTAATCCGAACGCGTCGACTGCAAGCCGCTCTCGCCGGTGTGAACGAAGTTGCCGTCGTCGTCGCGGCCCGGGTTGCGGTAGACGTTGTCGCCGTCGAGATGGAAGCTTTGCCCCGCCAGCACACGGGCGTAGCCGCCGGTATTGAGCTGGAAGGTGTACTGCAGACCGGCGTTGGCGCGCGTGCCCATTTCGGTGCGGTCGTAGCCCGAGAACTTCGACACCTCGAACAGGTTGCTGTCGTCGAAGATGAGGCTGCGCGCATCCTCGTCGGGCAGCCGGCGCTGCGTCACGCTTTCCTGGCGGCTGACGATCTGGCCGATCGGCTCGATGATGTGCGTCGCGTCATTGGTGTTGGCAACCCACGGATAGGCAACCGTCGCGCCGCCCGCCGCGATGCCGCGCACCGTCGTATCGTTGTCGACCGTCGACGAGATCGGCAAGCCGGTCGCCGGATCGATGACGAGGTTGCCATTGGCGTCCTCGACGAAGGATTCCGCGTCGGCGAAGTTATCGAACTGATAGATGTCGCCGCGCAAATTGGCGAACGGCGTGTAGGTGATGCCGACCTGATCGGTAAAGCGGCGGCGCCACTTCACTTCGGTCACGATGCGATTGATGTTCTGGTCGAAGCGCTGCTTGACGCCGTCGTCGCGCGAGAAGCTGAGAACGTTGGTGTCCCACTTCAGTTCCCCGCCGAGAACCGGATCGGCGAAGACGTAGTTGTAGTCGATGATCGGATGGGCGCGGCTTTCCGCAATCGGCGTGTCGTCGAGCAGAAGGCCGCCGAAGTGATAGAGGCGCGCGCCGAAATAGTTGCGATCCGATTGGCCAACCATGAACACCTGGTTGACGCGGTCGGTCAGCAGGATGTTGTCGAGCTTGTAATAGCGGCGGAAGGCGTCGTCGCTCTCGAGCGTGACGTCCCAGCCGAACTTCCACCAGCTCGACAGCGAGAACAGGCCGCGCGTTTCGACCGTGCCGCGCCAGCCGTCGAGGTCGTCGCGATTGGGATCGCTCGATGACAGGTTGTCGGCGTCCTGATCGATGCCGGCGATCTTGACCTTGTACTCGCCGTTCGCGAGCCGGTGGCGCCATTCGCCCGACCACAGGATGCCCTGGTCGGAGAGGTAGCTCGGACGGAACGTGAAATCGTAGTTGTCGGCGAGGGCGAAATAGTACGGCACCTCGGTCATGAAACCGAGGTTCGACGACTGGCCATATCCAGGCATCAGGAAGCCCGAGCGGCGTTTCACCGTCGGGTCTGGATGCTGGAAGTAGGGCAGGTAGAACACCGGCTGACCGAACACCTCGAAGAAGGCGTCCTTGTAGGTGATGGTCTGGGCGGCCGCATCGTGCGTGATGCGCGCGGCGCTCAAGCACCAAAGCGGCGGCTTCGAGCCGTCGCTTTTGCAGGGCGTGAACTTGCCGTCCTGGAATTCGGTGACGTTGCCGTCGCGGCGCGTCGCGCGTGCGGCGCTGATGCGCGTTTGATCCTTCGACAGCACGTTCAGCGATTCGACGAAGCCATCGCGGAAGTCGTCGGTCAGCGTGTAGCGATCGGCGCGCACGATGTTGCCCTGCGGCTCCTTCAGCACGACGTTGCCGATAGCCGTCAATGTCGAAGCGCCCTGATCGTAGATTACTTCGTCCGCGGTCAGGATGTTGTCGTTGTAGAAAATCTCGACGTTGCCGCGCGCGATGACGCGATTGCCGGCGGTGTCGTAGATGAGCTGATCGCCTTGCAGGTCGAGGGGCTTCGACCCATCGAGCGACTTGTTGACCTTGCCGAACATGCCGCCCGGAGTCTTCGGGAACGAACTTACAGGGCCGGACTTGTTCTTGATGCTCGGGTCTTGCGCCACCGCGGGCGCATTGACGGCGAACATGCTGAGAGCTGCGGTGATGAGGATCAGAAAAGCGCGCGCGCAAATACCGGCATGGCGGGCTGCCAGATGGCGCCCTGCCTGCCCGCGTGACCGTCCGCATCCCTCCTGCGGTGTCCGCGCTTTACGCATCACTCAACCGTCCTCCTGATAGAGGAGCACCCAAGACGAAACGACAAACAGCAGCAGCAAAGGCAGCCAAACGGCTGCCCAGGCAGGTGCCAATCCGGCGACACCGATTTGTCGTGAAATTTCCGATGCCAAGAAGAACCCGAAGCCCCCGATCATTCCAGTGCCGACCATAGTCTGGATGCGTCCGGAGCGGAATGACTTGAGAGACACAGTAGCGGCCAAAAGGACCATCACGATGCAGAGCAGCGGACGCGACCACAGCGTCTCGTACTGTATCTTCAATTTCTCAGCGGAAAGTTTCGCCTTTTCAGTGACTTCTATCAGACCTGGAAAATCCCAGAACGAGATCGAGAACACTGTTCCCAAAGCGTCCTGAACACGGTCCGGCGTGAGGTAGGTCGAGACCACGTAGGTGCTGAATTTTTCGGGCTCCACGCCGAGGCGCGTGACCCAGGCTTCGTTGAGCAGCCAGTAGCCCGATTTGAGCTCCGCCCGGGCGGCGTCGATGCGTTCGACGAAGTGCCCGTTGCTGTCATAGGCGAACACCATGACGCCGGTCAGCGTCAGCCCGCGGTTGGAGGCGGCCGCCGCTCCGATGACAGATTCCCCATCCGTTCCATCCTGGCGCAGCCACGATCCGCCGCCCTGGGCCTTGAGCAGATTGGCCTCGCGCCCGAAGGCTTCGGCGAATTTCTTCTCGGCATACGCGCGCCCGTTGGCGGCGAGCGGGTTGAAGACCATCATCCCGAACAGACCGAACAGGAAGGCAACGAGCAGCCCCGGCCACAGGAACTGCCACACCGACATGCCGCCCGCCCGCATGATGGCGAGCTCGCTTTTTCTGTTTAAGAACAACAACGCGCCGATGCTGCCGACGAGCACGGCGAAGCCGATCAGGAATTCGATGTAGGCGGGCAGGCGCAGCAGCGCGATACCGGCCAGCGTCAACGCCGGCACCTCGCCGTACTTACCCGATTGGCGCAGCAACTCGACGAAATCGATCATGAAGATCAGCAGCGCGCACACGAACAGCGTGGTCACAATGCCGAGCATGAAACGCCGCGCGATGTAGCCGGTGAGGGTGCGCATTATCGCGGCCTCCGCGGGCCGCCGGCGGCGTTGCCTGAGCGCTGGGGAATAAGTCGCCGGATCATGGCCATAGCGGACGCGCCGTAGGGCTCAAGGGCCGTGCGCGCGCGGTCGATCACCGTTGGTCCGGCATGCTGCACGTTGCCCGCGCGTATGAGGAACAAACCAAGCCCGACAGCGCCGAGCGGCAGCAGGTACAAAACTGGAACGAGCGAGGCGTTGATGGCCACGACGTTGTTCAGCGCCAGGCCGGCGAGTCGCATGCCGGCTGCGACGAGAAACGCGATCACCAGCCGTTCCATACGGCTCGAGCGCGTCGAGCGCGCCTGCCCGACGAACGCGATGATGAGAAACGCGAATCCGATCGGATAGAGCGGATTGGCGAGCCGCTCATGCAACTCGGCACGGAACTGGCCGGGCTGGGTCTTGTACAGTTTGCTGTCGGGGCCGGGATCGTAGAGTTCGCCGAAATAGCGCTCGCGCGGCTTGTATTCGGCTTCGACGCCATCGTCGGCTTCGAACTTGTCGAGATCGACGGCGTACTTGTCGAAGGCGATGATCTGCGGCGGCTGGCTTGGATCGGTGCGGCGCACGATGTGCCCGGTCGTCATGACGAGGTAGGCCGTCGGCTCCTGTTTGACGATGATGCCGCGCTCGGACAGGTAGCTCTGCACCTGATTTTTATCGCGCGTGTCGTGCATGATGAGGCCGAGCAGTTCGCCGTTCAGCGCCCGCTCGCGAATATGAAACGTCAGGTCCGGCTCGGGGTTGGAAAAGCGGCCGGGCTGCATCACCTGGGTGAGCAGGTCGGTGCGCACCTGAACCACGTAGTCCTTGAGCAGGCGCATGCTCCACGGCTGCGCCAGATGATTGACGAACCCGAGTCCGACCGAGACACACGCCGCAAGCGCGATCAACGGCTTGGCGGCCGTCCACACGGTCGATCCCGAAGCCGTCAGCACGATCAATTCGCTGTCGGTGTTCAGCCGGTTCAACGTGTGCAGGGCCGCGATCAGAAACGAGAACGGCGCCACGATCGCCATCAAGTTCGGCAAGGCGAGCGTCGTCATCTTGATCAGCATCCAGGTGTCCTGACCCTGGCTGGTGACGACGTTCAACTGCCGCAGCGCGAGTGCGATCCACACGATCCCCGACAAGGAGAACAGGATCAGCAACAGCGCGCCGGCGGCCTGCCGGAACACGTATCGTTGGAATATCCCCATACCACCCGTATCTGCGGCCCAGGCCAAGCAATGCTCGGCGCCAACCCGCGTTTGCCTGACGCGCCGCGTAATGGTCGAAATGACCGTTATCGCAGCGTGCGCCGTCTCCCCAAAGACATGGCTTCGGTCCCATAGCACGATGGCGGAAATTCGGCTCGCCAGAATGCTTTAGAACTTGGAATGCGGCGCTGGGGCCATAGTACGGCTTGCCCGAGGGGCGGGGATAGATTTGCGCCACGAAAGTTGCCCCCGGCGGCAGCGCCAGAACCGACTACAGATCCGCCTGCCGATCCGCCTAAATTTTCAGCAGCGCGGGCCGTGCAGAGTGGCGGCGAGGGGCGGGGTTTTCACACCCCCGGACCCGCCACTTGATACCGAACCGGTGGCCTCGCCCGTGCCAAAATCTGTGATTGCGCGTGACTTGTCTCGACGCCCGGATCGGCTAAGGTGCCTCCACAAAAAACAGCCGTAAGCCGGCGTTCCCACGCCCCTTTCCAAATCCAGCGCCAAACCAAGCGTAGCATCGACGCCCGTTGGACCGCTCTTTTGGTCTCGAGCAGGGCGATCGGCGCGCGTCACACGAGCAACCGCAACCGCCCGCGACGACCGATGGTCGTTCAAATCCGCAACTCCCAGGAGACCGCAATCCATGTCCGACCGCCTCGACATCACGTTCGCCCCGCTCAGCGCCGATCCTGAGGGCGTGTGCGCGATCCTCGCCGGCGATGGCCTCGACCTCGGACCCAAGGCGCGCGATCTCGATACGCGATCGGCCGGCGCCGTGATGAAGGCAGCCGCCGCCGTCGATTTCAAGGCCAAGGCCAAATCGACGCTCGAAATTCTGGCGCCCGCGAAAATCGGCATCAGCCGTCTCGTCGTCGCCGGCCTTGGCAAACCGCAGGCGTTGAACGCGCAGGCGATCGTCGATCTCGGCGGCGCCATCGTCGGCGCGTTGCAGGCCCGCAAGGGATCGAGCGCCAGCCTCATCGTCGATTGCGGTGCTGGCGAAGACATCACACCCGAGGATGTCGCCGCTCATCTCGCGCAGGGCGCGCTGCTGCGTCACTATTCGTTCAAGAAATATCTGTCGAAGAAATCCGGTGACGATGCGGTTGCCGAAAAGGACAGCCTGAAGAAGCTGACCATCCACGTCGCGCATCCCGACAAGGCGAAGGCCGCGTTCCAGCCTATGAAGGCCGTCGTCAACGGCGTCAACCTGGCGCGCGATCTCGTCAACGAGCCGGCCAACATCTTGGGCCCCGTCGAACTGGCGGAGAAAACCAAGGCGCTCGAAAAGCTCGGTGTCGACGTCGAGATCCTCGATGTCAAAGACATGGAAAAGCTGA
Source organism: Hyphomicrobium sp. (assembly GCA_051646145.1). Lineage (GTDB taxonomy): Bacteria > Pseudomonadota > Alphaproteobacteria > Rhizobiales > Hyphomicrobiaceae > Hyphomicrobium_B. The sequence continues at coordinate 579 of JBOFCQ010000202.1, read as the reverse complement.
AGATGGGCTCGCTTTTGTGCGTCGGGCAGGGCAGTGATCGCCCCTCGCGCATGGCCGTGATGGTCTGGAACGGCGCCAAGGGCAACAAGAAGCAGAAGCCCGTGTGCTTCGTCGGCAAGGGCGTTATCTTCGACACCGGCGGCATCTCCATCAAGGGCGCGGCCGGCATGGAGGACATGAAGGGCGACATGGGCGGCGCCGCGGCCGTCATCGGCGTCATGCATGCACTCGCTGAGCGCAAGGCAAACGTCAACGCGGTCGGCCTCATCGGCTGCGTCGAGAACATGCCGTCGGGCAACGCCGTGCGTCCCGGCGATATCGTGACCAGCATGTCGGGCCAGACCATTGAAGTCATCAACACCGATGCCGAAGGCCGCCTCGTGCTCGCCGACGTGCTCTGGTACGCGCAGGAAACGTTCAAGCCGCGCATCATCATCGATCTCGCCACGCTGACCGGCGCCATCATGATCGCGCTCGGCAAGGAATACGCCGGCATGTACGTCAACGACGACAAGCTGAGCGATGAACTCGTCAGCGCCTCGAAGGCGACCGGCGAGAAGCTGTGGCGAATGCCGCTCG
>JBOFCQ010000193.1:0-18458 GCA_051646145.1 Hyphomicrobium sp. | reverse complement strand
CTGCTGCAGATGGCGCTGACCACGCGCCTGCAGAACGAAAGCGCCGAAGCGCGCGACATATCGGATCGCTGGCTGCGCACGGCAACGGGCAGCAGCCTGCTCACTGGCGCGCTCGGTCTTGCCGGCGGCGTCGTTGGCCAATGGCAGCGCGCGAACCGCGCCCACATATCGGCCGCCTACTCGCAGGGCAAACGCGCCATCTTCCTGAAAAGCATTTCGCGCACCGTGCGCATCGGCTCGCAGATCGCGCTCTATGGTGTCGGTGCATGGCTCGTCGTCAAGGCGGAGATCGCGCCTGGCGCGCTTGTCGCCTCGGCCATTCTGCTGGCGCGTGCGCTGGCGCCGATCGAAGGCCTGGCGCAATCGATCAAGACCATTCGCACCGCCTTTGCCGCTTACGGCCAATTGAAGGCGCTGCCCGAGGACGCGGAGACCGCATCGTTCGGCGACCGCCAGTCTGCCAGCGGCGCGATCGGCCTGCGCGATGTCACCTATTATCACCCGCAGCGCAAGACAGCGGCCCTGCGCGGCATTTCGCTGACTCTGGCGACGAGCGAGTGCGTCGGCATCGTTGGACCGAACGGCGCCGGCAAGTCGACGCTTGCCGCCATGCTCGCCGGCGCCATTATTCCGACGGCCGGCGTTGCCGACCTTGACGGCGTTGCCATTGCCAAGTGGCAGCGCGATCCGGGCGACACGCCGATTGGCTATGTCGGCGATGAACCGTTGCTACTGGAAGGCACCGTGCACGCCAACATCGCCCGCTTCCGCGATGTCGCGCTGCTCTCGGTTGCGCGCGCCGCCATGCGCGCGGGGGTGCACGATATTCTGCAGGGTCTCGAGCAGGGCTACGATACGCCTGTCGGCCAATCGGGCACCGGGCTGGCGCTGCGCGAACGCCGTGCGGTTGCCTTTGCCCGCGCGCTCTGTGGCACACCGCGCGTTGTCATATTCGACGAACCCGAACTCGGTCTTGATGGCGCCGCCGTCAAGAAGCTGATCGGCACGTTGCAGGCGCTGAAGTCGGAAGGCGTCGGCCTGATCGTCGTGACGCAGGACCCGCGCCTCATCGAGATCATGGATCGCGTCGTGGTCATCGCCAACGGCACCATCCAGGCCACCGGACCTGCCGCCGAATTTTCACGTCCGCAAGGTCCGCGCGTCGTACGCCCCGTCGAAGCGCAGAAAGGCCAGTCATGACCAGATCAGCGCCACGCGCGCCCGCCTTTCCGCGTCTTAACATCAAAGCACCGACGCGGCTCGGTCTGGCCGTCGTCATCGCGTTCTTCGGCCTAGGCGTTGGCGGCGCCGCCATTTCGCCGATCGACAAGGGCGTCGGCGTACCGGGCACCATCATCGTCGAGAGTAAGGTGAAGCCTGTTGCGCATCAGCGCGGCGGCACCATCGGCACGATCCGCGTCGTGGAGGGGCAGCGTGTCAACGCCGGCGACGTCATCGCCACGCTTGAGACCGACACGCTCGATGAGCAGGTTACGGCGCTGAAAGCGCAATCGGCCGCCGCTGAAAAGCAGCTCGAACTCGCGCGCCAGGAAGCGGCGACCATCAGCGATCTCCAGGAGCGTAAGCTGGCCGCCAAATCGAAGGCGCTGGCGCTCGACCGCATGGTGGCCGAGATCGAGAAGGAACTGGCCGGCATCAAGGCGCGCCTCGCGGCCGCCATGGGTGATCGGCGACGCGCCGACATCGTGGCGCCGGTCGCCGGCCGCGTCTTGACGTTGATGGTGCATGCGGCGGGCGCTGTCGTTCAGGCAGGCGCCACCGTTGCTGAAATCGTGCCGGAGGACGATCGCCTTGTCGTTGAAGGCCGGCTGTCGCCGCATCAGCTCGAAAACGTCAAGCCCGGCATGGAAGCCAAGGTCTGGCTGTCGGCGTCGAGCTGGCGCGAGCAGCGCCCGCTTGCCGCGCGCCTGTCATGGATCTCGGCCGACAGCGTTGAAGATCGCCGTACCGGCACATCGCATTTTATCGCCCGCATCGAACTCGACGACAGCCGCGCCGATATCACCGGCCGCATGGCCTTGCAGCCCGGCATGCGTGCCGACGTGCTGTTGATGACGGGCCGAAGCACACTTCTCGATCAGCTCATCGATCCATTGATGCGCAACATTCACAAAGCTTTCCAAGGGTAGGGACACGCTGTGCGTAAAAATATCTCCAAGGAAACTGTCGCCTTCAACGCGGCCGGTGCGGTGGTTCTAGCCATCGTCGTCGGCTACGTCGGAACCTCCATGGTCGGCGATAAGGAGGCGCTCAGTTGCTCTCAGCGCTATCCGGTGGGCCAGCTCTTCTCGTTGCACAATGCAAAAGGCAACATCCTGACGCCGATCGAGCTGCAGGCACGGTTGCCGCGCCGCGAGTGGGGCTTGCTCGCCAACGCCGACATCGTGCGCGACGACGCCAAGAAGGATGCCGTGCTCGAGATCAAACTGGCGAGCACCGAAAACGAAGACGTCAATACCGAGAACGGAGTTGGCTTCGTCTGGCGTCCGACCGATTTGAATGGCGCCAAGACGGCGTGCCTGACCTATGGCATCTACCTGCCGGAGGATTTTTCATTCGATCTGGCCGGCCACCTGCCGGCGCTGTACGCCATCGACAACATCAACGACCTGGAAGCGACGAAGACCGAACGCGGCTTCATCTCGCGTGTCGGATGGCGCAAGGACGGCGACCTCGGCGTGCTGTTGCGCAATCCGACCGATCAGGGTGCATGGCTCTCCGCGCGCGGCATGAAGATCGAAGGCGGGCGCTGGCTGTCGATCGAACAGGAAGTGCGTCTCAATACGCCCGGCAAGACCGACGGCCTCATCCGGGTCTGGATTGACGGCGAGATGAAGATCGACGGCCGCAACTTGAACCTCGGCGGCGATCCCGGCGTGGCCATCCAAGGCGTCGTCGGCGATGTCGGCTACCTGCGCCCCAAGGAGGACGACACGCCTTTGGTTAAGATGACTCGCTTCTCGTTGCAGTGGCAATAAAGACACAGGCATCGGAAGCGCTAGAGCGTCGGATTCACCCGGTTTTTATTGGTCAAATGGCGGGGTTGCTGAAACAGCAACAGGTGATTCGAAAAACAAAATCAGCGCTGTGGAAATCTTGCCAAGCCTCGGCCGTTGCTGTGTAGTGCCTTGAGAATTGAGCGCCGTCCCGCTTACCCCCAATAGGCGCCAATTCTGTTTCGCCCGCGGTCTCCCCCGGCCGCGGGCACCTTATCTCCCATACACATCAGCAGACTAGTCAGCGCGCTTGAGCCAAGGCTTGAGCCTCAGCTGCATGCCGTTGGCGGTACGTTGGCGTCTCACCCTCGCGGCGCACTGCGCGCGGCTTCGCAGCGGCACATCTACGTCTCAAGACCGCGATGCGGGTTTGAAGCCCGCCGCCTTCGCCTCGTCCTCGGTGCAGAACCAGCGCTCGCCGCGGACGGCCTTCACGCTGCGCTCGCTGTAGCCGGACGACCACGGCATCGCGTAGACGCGGCCGCCGGATTTGACGAGCCCCTTGATCGGGCAGCCATCCGGTGCGCTGCGCTTGGCGTCATCCCATACGCGCGCCCGCCATGCCTTCGGCCGGTCGATATCACCGACTTGCCAGATGCCGGCGCGCGCCGTGCGCGCCGCGTCTTCGTCGCTGCCGTAAATGCGCACGTCGCCATCGGACGCGAACACGTGGCCGCCCCTGACGAGTTCCGCGGCGATGTCCTTGTCGCCAACACGGCAATGGCCGCGCAGGAGTTCGCCGCCGCCGGACGCAACGCTGGCGCTGGACGCACTCGCGTCTGCCAATTCGCACGCCACCACGCGGCCGCGGATCATGCGTGACAGCGCGTTGCTTGCCGATGACGCGCAGCTCCAGCGGCGGCCCTTGCCATTGAAGCAGGGGTACTGCTCGTCGGGAGCTTCGATGCCGGCCAGCGCGATGCTTTGCCCGGAGATGCGCAGCGTGTCGCCAGAGACGGCCGAGGCGCGGCCGCGCTTGATGCCGTCGTCGCGGGCCGATTGCGTATCGGCGGCGAAGGTTTCGCGCGCTGGCGCAGTGGCGCCGTTGCGTTCGGCGATGGCGCCAGTGGTGGTGACGGCGGACGGCTGCACCTGTGCTGTCGTCGCGGCGCGCTCGGCGTCATCAGCGGGCGTCAGCACCGACCCGAACACGTAAATGCCGGCCAGCGCGGCGAGCGCTGTGCCCGCATGGCCGCGATATTTGCGCCAGCGGCGCGGCAGATCGGCGACGTACATGGCCGCCAGTTCGCCGTTGCGCTTGAGGCGCGTCGGCACGTCAGGCCGTTCCAGCGGAATTTTGCGGATGGCGCCTTCGAGACTATCGGCGGCGGCCCGGCCTGCGCCAACGGCTGCATCGGCGCCGACCTTCAGAATGTCGATCGCGCCGGCGCCCGCCTTGTGTGCGGCACCTTTGACGCCGTCGCGCACGACGTCGATCCCGGCCTTGCCGGCATCGACGCCACGGTCGCGCACATCCTTCACTTTGGCCAACGCGGCGTCGCGCGCATCATCGATGCGGCGCTGGCGGTCAGCCCGGCGAACGAGGATGGTGGTGCGCACATATTCGCGCCATTCGAAGCCTTCGCTCCGTCTGCGCCAGCCGAACATTGCCGTCTCCTTTTGCCGCCTGACGGATCAGGTCAAAATCGGTTTGCCGCGCACGGGCGGCCGAATGATCGTTGAATGGCGAACATCGGGCAAAAACATGGCGGCGTCACGCCTCTGCATAGCGGCAGTGCGCGCCCGCAGGGCCATTCAAGGACCGTGTCCACAGAAGATGTCGGCCAAGGCCCGCGTCGATGCGCTTGGCGGCGACCCCATCGCCGCCGAGGTCAGTGATATCCCTCGCCGACTTTGACTTTGCCTCGAAACGTCCAATAGACGAAGGCGGTGTAGGCAAGAATGACCGGCAGCATGATGAGAGCGCCGACGAGCGAGAACATTTGCGCGCTCGGCGCGGCGGCCGCGTCCCAAACGGTCAGCGTGTCCGGCACGATGTAGGGCATGTTCGAGATCACGAGGCCGATGAAGCCGAGCAGGAACAATCCGACCGCCGTCAGGAACGGCTGCACCTCGCGCTCCTCTTCAAAACCGCGCCAGCACAGATAGCCCATCAGTGCGCTCAGCAGCGGCACCGGCGCCAGTAGCAGAATGTTCGGCCACGTGAACCAGCGCTCGGCAATGCGGGGCACGGTGAGCGGCGTCCATAGGCTGACGAAAATGAGGGCGGCGAACGTCAAGAGCAGGGCTGTCTTGCCCATTTCGCGCGCCCAAGCCTGCGTCTCGCCTTCGGTCTTGTAGACCAGCCACGCCGCGCCGAGCAGGGCGTATCCGGCAACGAGTGCCGCACCGCACAGCAGCGGGAACGGCGCCAGCCATTCGATCTGACCGCCAGCGAAGCGGCCATCGACGACAGTGATGCCCTGCAACAGCCCGCCGAGCACGACGCCCTGCGCGAACGCGGCGACGATGGCGCCATACGTGAAGGCCAGATCCCATTTCTTGTGGTCGGGCTTGGCGACCCAGCGGAATTCGAAGGCGACGCCGCGAAACACCAGCGCCAGAAGCATGATGATGACCGGCAAATAGAGCGCCGACATGATGATGCCGTAGGCTTTCGGGAAGGCGACGAAGAGACCGCCGCCGCCGAGAACCAGCCACGTTTGATTGCCGTCCCAGAACGGCGCGACGGTATTCATCATCACGTCGCGGCGGTCTTCTTCGGGTGCAAACGGAAACAGAATGCCAAGGCCGAGCACGAACCCGTCGAGCACGACGTAGAGCGTCACGGCGGTGGCGAGCAGTGCGGCCCACACCAGCGGCAGCCAATAGGCGATATCGGCCATGATCTATGCTCCGCTCTTCAAGGCGCTGCGCAGGCTTTCATCGGCCGCCGACAACGGCCGCGACGGCACGCCCTCGTCGGGCCTTATCGTCGCGTCGGAGGGGCCTTTGGTGATCAGCTTGTTGATGTAGAGGATGCCCATCGAGAACACCGACGAGTAAACAAGCACGAACAGAATGAGACTGATGAGGACCTGGGCGAATACGACCGGCGACACCGCGTCGGCGGTGCGCAGAATGCCATAGACAAGATACGGCTGGCGGCCCGTCTCCGTCACCCACCAGCCGGCGACGATGGCGATGAAGCCCAACGGCCAGGTGTATGTCAGCGCGTTGACGAACCAGGACTTCTCGAACAGCCGTCCGCGCCACCACAGCAGCGTTCCGTACGCGCCGATGGCGATCATCAGCAGGCCGATGCCGACCATCGCGCGGAAGGCGAAGAACACGGGCTTCACCGGCGGGCGATCTTCGGCCTTGAAGTCCTTCAAGCCTTTGAAGAGGCCGTTGGGATCGTGCGTGATGATCATGCTGGCGACATTGGGGATCGAGATCTCGTAGTCGTTGCGCTCTTCCTTTTCGTTCGGCCAGGCAAAGAGCACGAGGGCTGCCGGCTTGTCGCCGTCCCAATGGGCTTCCATGGCCGCGACCTTCACCGGCTGATGCTCGGCGGTATTGAGGCCGTGCGCATCGCCGATGACGAGCTGCAGCGGCGCCAGCACGGCGACCATGCCAAGGCCCATGCGCATCATGATGCGGGCTTCGTCGAGGAACCGGCCCTCCATGATGTAGCGTGCGCCGACCGACAGCACGACGAGCGACGTTGTCAGGTACGCGGCGGTGAACATATGCGCGAAGCGATAGGGAAAGCTCGGATTGAAGATGATCTGAAGCCAGTCGACCGGATAGGCGATGCCGTCCTTGATCTCATGGCCGGCGGGCGTCTGCATCCAGCTATTGGCCGCCAGGATCCAGAACGCCGAGAGCGACGTGCCGATGGCGACGAGCACGGCGGCGGTCACGTGCAGGCCGGGCGGCACACGGTTCCACCCGAACAGCATGACGCCGAGGAACGTTGCTTCAAGGAAGAACGCCGTCATCACCTCATATCCGATGAGCGGTCCGACGACGTTGCCGGCCACCTCGGAAAAGCGGCTCCAATTGGTGCCGAACTGGTAGGACAGCACGATGCCGGACACGACGCCCATCGCGAACGAGACGGCAAAAATCTTGGTCCAGTAGTGGGCGAGACGGTGAAAGCGATCGTCGCCCGTCAGCCGCCAGCGCACCAGCAGCGTGGCGATGAACGCGGCAAGGCCAATGGTGAAACTCGGGAAGATGATGTGGAACGTGACGGTGAAGGCGAATTGGATGCGGGCGAGCAGCACGGCATCGACGTCCATGTCGGCATCCTTCTGGCGAATGGGGCAACGGTGTGTTGCCGCGCATCATGGCCCGATCCGGCGGCAGCGTCGAGCGACTTGGTGGTCGCCCTTGGTTGGGGTGTGATTGGGCAGGCGGGCGTCTGTGGCGCTAGGTCTGGTGCCGGGTCTGTTGGCAGGTCTGCCGCAAGTGCAGGTGCAAGGCGGCTCATTACAGCGCCAGTAGGTCTGCGCCGTTCGGCAGCACTGAAGACGCTAGCGCTGCGCCAGCATCGGCTCCGGCAGCGACCACAGAATGACCGTGCCGTCTTCGCCGCCGGTCGCGAGCGTGCGGCTGTCAGGCGTGAACGCGACCGCGCGCGCGCCGTGTTCAAGGCCGCTCATAGACCAGTACAACCGCGACCGCTTGATGCCGCGCACCCGCACGCTGCCGTTTTCGGCGGCCGACGCGATGAGGCGCCCATCGGGCGAAAAGGCGAGGCTCGTCACTTTGGCGCCGTGGCTGGCGAATGTGCGCAGCGCGCGGCTCGATGTCGTCGGCCACAGCCGCACCATACCGTCGAGACCGCCGGCAGCGAACATGCCGCCGTCCGCGGCGAAGGCGAGCGCGGACACGAAGTCGGAGGTATTGCGATACGTGCGCTTCAACGTGCCGGTGTCGAGATTCCACAGCTTGACGCTGCGGTCGGCGCTGCCGGATGCGAGCCAGCGGCCGGTCGGTTCGGACGCCAGCGCCTGGACGGCATTCTCATGGCCTTCGATCAGGCCAGAAGGTTGCGCCTCCGACGACGTCTGCCACAGCGCCACGGTCCAGTCGTGACTGCCCGCGGCGATGCGATCTTCCGAGCCCGTGAAACTTGCCGCCCAAATGCTGGCGTCGTTGCGCTTGAAGTGGAACAGGCGCTGCTTGCGGTCGAGATCCCAGATGTTGACGCTGCCGTCGCCATGCGATGTCAGCGCGCGGTTGTTGCGCACCGAGAGCGACGTCGCCTGGCCGTCCTGCATGTAGATGGCGCCAGCTTCGGTATGCCCGCTGCTGTGCCAGATGCGCAGCCAGGAATCGGTGCTGATCGTGACGATGAGCCGGCCGTCGCCCGAATAGCTGACGGCTGAAATGGGTCCGCTGTGCGCTTTGAAACGGGCCACCTCGTGCACGGTGCGGTTCGGCGCGGGCTCGCTCGCGGTGATGGCGCCTGTGGTGATGCCGCTGATCTGCGGCAGGAACGCGCGGCGGATCTGATCCTCAAAGCCGAAGAACGCGCCGGTCAGCGCGGCCGCGACGATGATCTTGGTTCTTAGTCCCCGCGTCAGACGGCGAGACTTCGCCACATCGGGCGCGGGTTTGCTGCGTGCGCGCCGCCGGCCGGACGGAGTATCGAACATGGATGGCGTGTTGCCGACGCGGCGATCGATGGCTTTGGTCAGAGCTTCCGGCTTGGCGGCTTTCTTGGCGTCGGCGCGTTCGGCGGATACGGCCTTCGCGGGCGCGACGGCATTCGCTGCGGCCTTGGCGGCCTGTTTCTTCGTCTTCGCGGCGGCGGCTGCAGCGGCGGGCGGTGGCGTGGCGGGCGTGGCAGCCACCGCAACCGGCGTCGGTGTTGCGGCGACGGCCGGGCGCTTCAACGATTCGAGGAAATCCAGCATCACGCCTTTGGGTCCGGGCGCGTCCGGTGGCGGCGGCACGGCGGCGGCCGGTGCGACGGCAGGCAACGGTGCGAGCAGGGCATCGGCGGCCGCATCCGAAAGCGCCGGCTGGCGCACGGTGCTTTCCCGCATGCGCTGCAGGATCGACGGCTTCTTCGGTTCAGGCGCCAACAAGTCGCCGCGCCATGCAGCCACCGACTGCGGACGCTGGTCGATCGCCAGCGCCAGCCCGCGATCGATCGCCGCCAAGAACGATGCGCGATAGCCGCCGCGCGCCGCTTCACGCGCGCTGACGCATTCGTCCTTCAACATGCGCGACGGGCTGTCGGGCGGGCGCTTGCCGGTGACGGCATGATAGAGCGTGGCTGCCAACGCGTAGATGTCGGTCCACGGGCCTTGCTGACGGCTCGTCTCGGCATACTGCTCGTAGGGGCTGTAGCCGGGCTTCACGAGCGCCGAGACCGTTTTGGTTTTGGAGTGGGCGGCGATGTCGCCGCGCGCCGCGCCGAAATCGATCAGCACCGGATCACCGGCGGCGCGAATGATGATGTTGTCGGGCGCGATGTCGCGATGCAGGAAGTCGGCCTTGTGGATCGTCTCCAGCGCCTCGAGCAGCGGCGCGATGATGCGATCGAGTTCCTTTTGGCGCGGTGCGCGTCCAAGTGTCTTCAGCCACGACTTCAGGCTCTGGCCCTGCTCGAAGTGCAGCACCATGTAAGCCGTGTTGTTGGCACGGAAGATGCGATAGACCTTGACGATGTGCGGATGGTTGAAGCGCGCCAGCGTCTGCGCTTCCTCGATGAAGCGTTCGAGGCCCCATTTGTAATCGCTGCCGCTGTTCTCAGAGCGCGGTGACGCGGCGAGGTCATGCCCGCGGCTGGCGAAGTCGGACGGAAAATATTCCTTGATCGTGACTTGCCGCGATAAGCCGGCCTCGTCGGCCAGATAGGTCACACCGAAACCGCCCGCGCCAAGCACGCGCACGACGCGGAAATCGTCGGCGAGTTCGGTGCCTTCCGGCAATGTGCTCAAGTTCGTCATAGACGGCGGCGCTCGCGGCGATGGCGCGCGGGGACCCTACCTCCGGCGTGTGTGGCTGTCATCCGAGCCGATCTCCCGCTGTCGATTGCTACGCGAACCACTGGCCTCACCAAGCGCAACAATGTGGCATCGAAATGGGCAATGAACCGCGGATGAACAAATCCCGATGGTGTCGCTTTCCGGCCATTTTACTGCCCGCTTCCACGCGCCACATCGCAGCCGTCGAGGGCCGGGAGCGCGTGACATGTTTCAGCAACACAAAGTTGCCGTCGCTTCAACCGTAATCGTCGTTGCCGGCGCGTCAGCGGTGGGCGGATTGCCGAATGCCTTGCCCGTTCTTAACGCCGTGACGGACGGCGTTGCCGATGCCATTCAGTTTGGCTATCGAGCCGCTCCGGCTTTGATGCTCGGCCTCGTCATGCTGGTCGCCATGCCGGTGATCGCGCTCGCGGCGCGCATCCAGCGCTGGTGGCGGCATGCGTCGACCAGAGCGCGGCGCGGCGCACGGTCGGCGGCGCGACACTGCGCTGCTTTGGCCGACGACGAGATGAGCGGCATGATTGACGGCGACATGGCCACGCCGCCCGGACATGCCTATCTCGAAATTGTCGGACAGCGCCCGCTTCGCTTCACAATTCTGCGCGATATGTTCCGCATCGGCCGCGAGGACGACAACGATATCCGCATCTCATCGGATGCCGTTCACCGCTATCACGCCGCCATTCACCGCGAGGAATTCGGCGCCTATCGCATAACAGATCTTTCCGGGCTCACCGGCCAGGGCATCTCGGTCAACGGCGAACGCTGCGACGATGCCTTTCTGCACGATGGCGACGTCATCGATCTCGGGCCGGGCCGGATGCGGTTTCACAGCGGCCTGACGTGATGCGCAGGCGCGGTGCCGCAACGAGTTTTGACACACGCAATTTCACATGAACTGCAAACATTCAGGAGACGACGAACATGTCGGTTGAGCGGGGCGAAGACACGGCGGGCCATGCAGCGAAGGGTGCCAAGGCACAGCGCTTTTTGGGGTCGCTCAAGGATGCATTGAAGGCCGCAAGCCGCGACGATACCGGTGCGGCCAACGCAGGCGCGGCGAAGCCGGCGGCCGTCATCAATGCCGCGCACGCGGCGGCAGGCAAAGGCGACGCAGCCGCGGCACCCATCGCCACGCCCGCCAATGACGACGCGCGTGGCCCGGTTGCAAATACGCAGAACCAGACTGGTGCAGGCCAGAATGGTGCGGGTCTCAGCGCGCAAGAAGCCGCGCGCCAGGCGCGGGCAACGCCGGCAACGCTTGCCATCCGGCCGATCGACGGTACGCCCGATCGCCATGTCGAAAGCGATGTGCCGCCGACGACGCGCGTGGTGCGCGCTCCGCAGGCCGCAGCCTCGCCGTCATCGCCACCGCCGCGCGCCGCCGATCCCAAGACGCAACTCGTGCGCGGCCGCCAGGCCATCGCACGCGATACCTTCGCCCAGGACCCCGTCGTCGGCTTTCTGGTCGTCGTCGGTGGGCCAGGGCTTGGCGCGTTCCGGCCGGTTTATGAAGGCAACAACACCGTTGGCCGTGCCGGCGGCAACCGGATCACCTTCGATTTCGGCGACGAGACCATCTCGGCCGATGCCCAGGCCTACATTCGCTACGATTCGACTGATCGCTCATTCCTGTTCGTTCCGAACCTTGCTAAGACCAACATTGTGTCGGTGAACGAGAAGCGCCCAACGGGTGCGGTCGAGTTGAAGGCGATGGACGTCATCACGCTCGGGCGCACGCAGGTCGCATTCCTTCCGTTCTGCGGCTCAGAGTTCGATTGGTCCGAGATTTCCGATTGCCAGGACGAATGACGTCATATGACTATGCCGTTGCAACGACGCGCGGCGCCCGTGACTACCAGGAAGACGCGGCTGCGTTCTGGCCGGGCGGCACGCTGACTCCCGCCGTGGACGCAGCATTGAATAGCGTAAACGGCGCAGCGCTTGCGGTGCTTGCCGACGGTATGGGCGGGCACGCGGGCGGCGCGCTCGCCAGCCGCGTCGTGTGCGACGAATTCCTCGCCACCGCCGTCTTGAAGGACGCGCGCCCGGCCGAACGCCTGTTCGCGGCGCTCGAGGCGGCCAATGCGGCGCTTGCCGCAAAGGTTGCCGACAATCCGGTGCTGAGCGGCATGGGCTCGACGCTCGTTGGCACCGCGTTCGGCCCGCACGGCGTCGAATGGGTGAGCGTTGGCGACAGTCCGCTGTATTTGTTCAGGCGTGGCGAAATCGCCGTGCTTAATGCCGATCACTCGTTTGCGCCCGAACTCGATCGCATGGTGGCGGCCGGACGCCTGACCCACGACGAAGCGCGCCGCGACCCGCGCCGGCACATGCTGCGCTCGGCCGTGACGGGCGACGAAATCGATCTCATCGACATTTCCAGTCAGCCGCTGGCGCTTGAGGCCGGCGACTATGTCGTGCTCGCCAGCGATGGCGTTGAATCGCTCGAACCCGATGAAATCGCGCGCATCATTTCCGGTTATGCGGCTGACGGCGCAACGGCGGTGGCGACAGCGCTGATCCGCGCCGTCGAAGCGCTGCGCGAACCGCATCAGGACAACGCGACGGTGCTGGTCGTGCGACCGGTGGCGTAAGCCGCGTCATTCCTGAACCGAGCAAGCCTATCGTCAGCGCTTTTGCGCGTGCGCCAGTTCGCGGATGTGACTGGCGAGGCGCGGGTTGCGCATCTCGATGCGGTGGAAGTCTTCCTTGTGCAGCTTCAGCAGCTTCACCTTGGACGACGTGACGAACGGCGCCAGATGCACATCGTTTTCGAGCATGGCGAACACGCCGAAGGCATCGCCGGTTTCAAAGACGCGGCAGGCTTCGTCGATGGTGTGCTCGACGCGGCCCGAGGCGATGAAATACATGGCGTCGCCCTTGGCGCCCTTCGGTACGATCTCGACATTCGGCGGCAGATTGTGGGCGTGCAGCAGCGGCATCAGTTCTGCCGCTTCCTTGGCGTCGAGTTCGGCGAGCAGCGGCACGCGCGACATCAAAGACCAGTTGACCACGAAATCGCGCCGCGAGAGCTCCTGCGCAAACCCCGTCGAGATGATGGCGACGGGCAAAGCGAGAACGCATAGGCCAGCCACCATCGTCAGCGCGCCGATGAAGCGGCCAAGCGGCGTTATCGGCGTCACATCGCCATAGCCGACCGTCGTCAGCGTCGCGATCGACCACCACGCGGCGTCCGGTACGGTGCCGAATTTGTCGGGCTGGATGGTGCCCTCGATGTAGTACATCGCCGTCGAGGAGAAGAGGATCGCCGTCGCCAACAGCAGCACCGCGCCCATGAGCGCCTTGCGCTCGTTGGAGAGCACGCGGATCAGCGTGTACATGGCTGGCGAATAGCGTGACAGCTTCAGGAAGCGCAGCAAGCGCAGAACGCGCAGCGCGCGCAGATCGATCGAGAACAGCGCCGACAGATAGAACGGCGCGATGGCGATGAGATCGATGATAAGCGACGGGCGCGTCGCCATTTGCCAGCGGGCACGGGCAGGGGACAGGCGTGCGAGGTAGGGCACTTCGACCGCCGTCCACAATCGAAGCAGATACTCGACGCTGAAGATGGCCACCGAGAACGTATCGAAGGCATGGAACGCGGCGGCGTGACGCTGGCCGATTGCCGGCACGGTTTCGGCGATGAAGGCGGCGATGTTGGCCACGATCAACGTGACGATGAAGCCGTCGAACCAGCGGCTGAGTTTGTCTTCGCCGCGGCCGTTCTCAACGATCTGGTAGACGCGGCGGCGGAGCGTCAGCCCGCCAACCGCGCGGCCGCCCGTCTGTCTGTCTCGATGCGGCTGATCGGTTTGATCGTGCGTCACGGGGGGTGCTCGACGGGCGTTGAATGGCGAAATCCGATCGCTCGGACGTGGGCAGGTCTGCGCGAACGGGCGGACGGCGGCATTCGCTGGAGAGCCGATGCGTCACGGGTAGCTGGCCTTTGACGCCAAGGCAATGATGCGGCGACCGGTGGACAAGTCGCGCCGCAATCGCGGGCGCGTGCGGAGTGCGGCCCCGCGACTTTCCGCGCAACGCCCGGTTTTTTGGCCGCAGGTGCTTGGCGCGGCTCCGCCGAAAGTCCAATATCGCGCCGCCGGGCCTTGCCGCCGGGCCGCGCAAACAAGAATTTCTGGGAGATGACCGCCGTGTCCGTGAAGTCCGATATTGAAATTGCCCGCGAAGCCAAGCAGCGCCCGATTGCCGAAGTCGCAGCCAAGATTGGCGTTCCGCCCGATGCGCTCGTTCCTTACGGCTGGACAAAAGCCAAGGTCTCCTTTGATTTTATTAATAAAATACAAGGCTATAAAGACGGAAAGCTGATCCTCGTCACGGCTATCAACCCGACGCCCGCGGGCGAAGGCAAGACGACGACAACGGTTGGACTTGGCGACGGTCTGAACCGCATCGGCAAGAAGGCCATCATGGCGCTGCGCGAGCCCTCGCTTGGGCCGTGCTTCGGCGTCAAAGGCGGGGCGGCCGGCGGCGGATACGCCCAGGTTGTGCCGATGGAAGACATCAACCTGCACTTCACCGGCGATTTCCACGCCATCACCAGCGCCCACAACCTGCTGGCCGCGATGCTGGACAACCACATCTATTGGGGCAATGCGCTCGGCATCGACCAGCGCCGCATTCAGTTTAAGCGCGTGCTCGACATGAACGACCGGGCGCTACGCTCGATCGTCAATTCGCTCGGCGGCGTTTCGAACGGTTTCCCGCGCGAAGACGGCTTCGACATCACGGTCGCGTCGGAAGTCATGGCCATCCTCTGCCTCGCCAAGGATCTGAAGGATCTCGAAGCCCGCCTTGGCAACATCATCGTCGCCTACACGCGCGACAAGAAGCCGATCCGCGCCCGTGACCTCAAGGCCGACGGCGCCATGACCGTGCTGCTCAAGGACGCGCTGTCGCCGAACCTCGTGCAGACGCTGGAAAACAATCCGGTGTTCATCCACGGCGGTCCGTTCGCCAACATAGCGCACGGCTGCAACTCGGTACTCGCAACCCGCACGGCGATGAAGCTCGCCGACTACGTGGTGACGGAAGCCGGCTTCGGTGCCGACCTTGGCGCCGAGAAATTCTTCGACATCAAGTGCCGCAAAGCCGGCATCGCCCCCTCGGCCGTTGTCATCGTCGCCACCGTGCGCGCGCTCAAGATGCATGGCGGCGTGGCCAAGGACGAACTGAAGAATGAGAACCCGGCGGCGGTTGCAAAGGGATGCGAAAATCTCACGCGCCATATCGAGAACGTCAACAAGTTCGGCGTGCCGGCGGTTGTGGCGGTGAACAAGTTCATCACCGACACCGATGCGGAAATCGCCGAAGTCATGAAGGCGGCGGAAGCCATGGGCACGCGCGCGTTCCTGTGCACGCACTGGGCCGATGGCGGCAAGGGCACGGAAGCGCTGGCGCATCATGTCGTCAAAGTGATCGACGAGGGCAAGGCCAACTTCAAGCCGCTCTATCCCGATGACATGAAGCTGCGCGACAAGGTGAAGACCATCGCGACGGAAATCTATCGCGCCGCCGATATCTCGTGCGACTCGAGCGTCGAGACGCAGTTCAAGGATCTGGAAGCCGCGGGCTTCGGTCATCTGCCTGTGTGCATGGCCAAGACGCAGTACTCGTTCTCGACCGACCCGAACAAGCGCGGCGCGCCGACCGGCCACATCGTGCCGATCCGCGAGTTGCGCCTGTCGGCGGGTGCGGAATTCGTCGTCGTCGTGACGGGTGAAGTCATGACCATGCCCGGCCTGCCGAAGGTGCCGTCGGCGGATACCATCCGGCTCGATGGCGAAGGTCTCATTCAGGGCCTCTTCTGACGGTTTCGCTGGCGACTGGCCGCAACGGCGGCCGGTTCGCTGCATAGGCGCTATGCGGGGCGGGTCGCTTGGCGGTCCGCCCCGTTTCTGTCGGCGCGCAAGTCTGCTATGGCGTCCCGGCCCGCGTTCGCGCCGGCGTCACGCAGACCTGAGCGCCAACGATCGGTCGAACTTCATGCGCCTTCTCCCCGTGCTCGCCACGGGCTGCTTCGTCAGCTCGATGGCGATGCGCCTCATAGATCCGCTCGTACCGGAGATCGCACGCGACCTGCAGGTCAGCGCCGGATCGGTGGCGCTGCTGGCTTCGGCGTTCACCTTCCCCTATGCGCTTTTCCAGCCGGTGCTCGGTTCTCTCGGCGATGCGCTCGGCAAGGCGCGCATCATCAAGATCACGCTCGCGGTGCTCGTCGCGTGCTACGCGCTGGCCACGCTCGTGCCGTCGCTCGGCATGCTCTACGTCTCGCGCATCTTGGCGGGCGCGGCGGCCGGCGGCATCATTCCCTTGTCGTTCGCGCTCGTTGGCGATCGCTTCGCGTTCGAAGAGCGCCAGGTCGCATTGTCGCGATTGTTGACGGCTATCCTCGCCGGCCAGCTCACGGGGTCGATCGGGTCCGGGCTTTTGGCCAGCATGACCGACTGGCGGCTGGTGTTGGCATCCGCCGGAGCGCTGACGCTCGCCGCACTGATCCTGACGGCGTGGCGGCTGCATCCGCGCGCGGACACAGACCGGCCGAAGTTCTCGGCCTCCGGCATGCGCGCCGGCTACGGCGTTGTGCTTGCCAATCCAAAGGCGCGGGTTTGCTTTCCGGCCGTGTTCGTCGAGGGCGTGGTCGTGTTCGGTTTCTTCCCGTTTATCGCCGTACTGCTCGAAGAGCGCGGACTTGGCGGCATTCGCGAAGCGGGCTTCGTGCTGGCGGGCTTCGGCATCGGCGGGCTCGTCTATACCGCGCTCGTGCGTGCCCTGCTGCCGCGCATCGGCGTCTACCGCCTGATCCGCGCCGGCGGCGTGCTCGCGGGGCTTGGGCTTGCCGGCTATGCGCTCGGCGGTGCCTGGCCGCTGCAGATGCTGGCCTTCGTCGTCATCGGCGTCGGCTTCTATATGATCCACAACTCGTTGCAGACGGAAGCCACCGAACTCGCGCCCGGCCATCGCGGCGCGGGCGTCGCCGCGCACGCGTTCTTCTTTTTCCTCGGGCAGGCGGCAGGGCCGGTCGTCTATGGCGTGGCGCTGCATGGCATCGGGGAAGCGACGACGCTGCTGCTTGGCGCGGTGACCATGGTGGTGCTGGCGTTCATCACCGCACGCGGGCTGTCGCGGATCGCGCGCGACGGCGCGGCGCGCGAACCTGTTCCTTCGTCGGATGCCCCCGTTTGACCGGCGTCAAGGCTGAGCCCGCGCGCTCTCGCGAAACTTGAGGCATGAGCAGCAATCCCTGCGTGGTGTCGGCACGGGCCGAGGCCGTGCGGGACAATGCCACCACCTCAAGAGGCGATGCGGCATGACCGACACAACCAGCGACAGCACCCAAACGAGCCCCATTCAGAGCACCGCCGACATCGCGGCAGCGCGGCACGGCATCGGCCACAACGTTGCCGGTGAGACGATCGCTATCGAAGTGCGCCTGTTCAACAGCCTGACGCGTTTCACGTCCAGCCCCGGCTGGCGCGAACGCATCACGGTTCCAGCCGACGCCACAGTCGGCGACCTCATCACACGCTTCAAGCTGCCGCTCGCCGATATCTTCCTCGTGCTGCGCAATGGCCGCGATATTACGCCCGGCATCTATCAGGGTGGCGTCGTCAACAGCGAGGCCGGCCTCAGCGATGGCGATGTCATCGCCTTCTCAGGTCCCGTGCCCTACAGCTATGGCTATGGCGCACCGGTCGTCTGACGGCGCGCTGCACGGGTCTGAGGTGGCGGCAGCGCAGACGCCCATCGGCCCGTCGCACGGTTGAGACGCCTGCAACATGCCTAGGCATCGTGCATAACATATGGTCAAATCGACGGGTGCTGGCTGTCCAGCAGCGAGCATTTCAGGCACTTCATGGGCGGAATGCGCTTTGGCCCGGCATTTGCGATGTCCTGATGAAAATTAAATCAGGGGGATGTCGATGGCAGCCGCTTTCGACGAAATGAACGGCATGGGCGGCGAGGTCCGCGCGCCGTATCAAGAATTCGCACAATGGCTCGGGACGCAGAAGTTCGAAGACCTGAAGCAGAAGAGCGCCGAAGCCGAGACACTGTTCCGTCGCACCGGCATTACGTTCAATGTCTACGGCTCGGCCGACGCGTCGGAACGGTTGATCCCGTTCGATATCATTCCGCGCATCATCTCGTGCAACGAGTGGCGACGCCTGCAGGCCGGCATCGAGCAGCGCGTGCGCGCGCTCAATGCCTTCATCCATGACATCTATCATCGCCAGGAAATCCTGAAGGCCGGACGCGTTCCGGAAGATCTGGTGATCCAGAATTCGGCGTTCGTGCCGGAGATGATCGGGGTCGATCCGCCGCGCGGTATCTACAGCCACATCATCGGCATCGATATCGTCAGGACGGGCGAGAACGATTTCCTCGTTCTCGAAGACAACACGCGCACACCCTCGGGCGTCTCCTACATGCTGGAGAACCGCGAGACGATGATGCACATGTTCCCGGA
>JBOFCQ010000158.1:0-33758 GCA_051646145.1 Hyphomicrobium sp. | reverse complement strand
ATGTCAAGCTGAAGCTCAGCCACCCCAATCACACCGGCATGGTGATGAACCAGCAGACGCTGCTCTACACGCCGATGAAGATGGTGTCTGAAATTCTGGTCCGTCAGGGCGGCGAAGACGTGCTGCGCGTCGAAGGCTCTATCGCGCTGTCGCAGGACCCGCAGATCGAGTTCGATTTGAAGCGCACGGGCGCGACCGAGCTGGAAGTGACGTTGAAAGATACCGACAACGGAACCTGGACGCAGATGCTGCCGATTGGCCCGCAGAGCTGAGACGTCCGGCCGTCGCAAACTTTGCGCGGCCTTGCGCGCTTGATAGCCTCGGCCGCCAAGAAATCAAAAGACCCGCTCGGACATTCCCGAGCGGGTCTTTTTTTTTGCGTTCACTTCGAGAGCTGCGGTGCGGCGCCCGCTATTACCAGTGTCGTTGCCACTGTCGTTGCCACTGTCGTGGCGCTGCAGAACGCATCAGTACCGGCGCGAGGGCGGCGGCGGCGCATCATCGCTGCGGTATTCGGGCTCGTCAGAACGGCGGTCGTCGCCGCGATCATACTGCTCATCGCGATCGTCGCGCCGATCATACTGTTCCTGGTTGTCATCGCGGACGGCGCGGTCATCGTCAGACGGCTGCTCGTCGACCGCGGACGTTTTCTGGTCGAGCAGTGGCGTGATGCGGCGCACGGCAACGCGGCGATTGAGGCGCTCTGCCGCCATCGTGTCGATCTTCAGATACTCCTCGCCATAGCCTTGCGTCGTCAGGTTCTCCGGCGGTACGCCGAACCGTTCGGTCAGAATTTCCGCCACCGATTCCGCGCGACGATCCGACAGAGTGAGATTGTCGTCGAACGAGCCGACGGCATCGGTGTGGCCTTCGATCAGGAACACCTCGCTCTGGTCGCGATCGATGACGCGCATCATGCCCCGCGCCACGCGCTCCAGCTTGTAATACTGGCTCTCGGGCACGTCCCACGAGCCGAACTCGAAGGTCACGTCGCCAAGGTCGATGCGTCGCATGCGTTCGCGCAGACGCGGCGTCGCGCGCACTTCGTCGAGTGAGTAGCCGCGCTCCACGCGATCGACCGGCGGCGCGCTCAGCGCTTCGTAAATCTCTTCGTCGCTCGCATCGTCGTATTCGACGATATACTTGCGGCGCGGAATGTCGACACGCGGCGGCGGCACATCGACCAGTGATTTGATGAGCAGCGCGCCGGCTGCAACGCCAAGGCCGACACCGGCACCCACCGCCACGTTGCGCGCGAAATTGCCATCGCGGTCGCGGCGACGGTTGTCGATAATCGTATGGTTGCGGCCGCTGCCGTCGCGGCGATAGCGGCGGATCAGACGGCCGTCATCGTCTGTTTCCGAATAAATCCTGACGTTGTTCGGACGGTCGATCACCGTCACGCGGGTGCCGTCACGGCGGCGTTCGCTGCGCGCACCGCGGCCAATGCGTTCGAAGCGGGCGTTCTCATCCTTGACGATGACGGTGCGATTGTTCTCGCGCACGATCACGCGCTTGTCGGGCTCCTTGATGATGGTGCGGTTGTTGACCTTGTCGACCGTCTGCTTGCGCGCGCCTTTCAACGCGTTGAGCGACTTCGGCGCGTTGGCGCGGCGCACCAGCAGCGGCGCGCTGTCCGGCGGCGCCTTCGGCTGGCCGACGGTTGCCGGCGGCGTATCGGTCACCGGGCGGCGCTCTCGTGTCGGCAAAACCTGGCGTTGTGGATTGGTGCGCCGCGCGCCCCCCTCGGGCTGGTCGACCTCGGCCGGGCGCCGCGTCACCTTGTTCTTGGCGCGGGCGGCCCTGGCGTCGTCCAACGCATCCGTTGTCGGGATGTCGGGGCGCGAGCGGCGGACTAGCAGGTTCTGATTGTTCGGCGGTGTCACGACCTTCGGCGCCGCGCGCACGGTTGCCGGCGGTTTGACCGCGGGCGGGCGTACGACGGGCGTCGCCGTCGCCGGTGGCTTCTTGGCGGGAGCGGTGGTCGCAGCCGGCGGCTTTGCTGCGCGCGCGCGGGCGGCATCTTCCGCCGCTTTCTTTTTGGCGGCGGCGATCTTCTTTTTCTGCTCCGGCGTCAAAACGTCGGATGCGGCGAGAATGATCGGGCGCGCGTCGGCAGCGGCCGCTTGGGCCTGCTCGGCGGCAACCGGTGCGGCGGCGCTCGGCACGAACAGCACGCTCGCCAGAAGCAAGGCTTTGAAGCTGTAGGTCATGGTTGTCCTAGGTCCTCGATGACATGTGCTGCGTTGAGATTGCAGCGTTGAAGTGTCGATCAACCGTTCCGCGGTCGGGGCGTGGCTCTTCACGTCGCCTGCCCATAACTCTCGTGCAATCCGTATCGACCAATCTGTCTCGACACGACAGCCTTGTCACGGCGCATCGTGTTGGTCGCGGGCGAGCGCTGCGGACTATTCCGTTGCTGAGATATAATGACAGGGATCGCCGACTCAAGCCTTGATATGACACGGCAACTCAGGCCGCTTTGCGGCATAAACCGGGCATGGCGCGCTCAGCGACCGTGTCGCGCGGCGCGCTACGCATTTTTTCTAGTGCGCGATCGGACGCCTTGGCGGCGGCCGATCAGCCTATCAGCCCTCGCAGCCAACCGACCAGCCGGGCGCGGCTGGCGTCAACTGCGGATTGCCGAGTGTCCAGACAAGAAGTTCAGAACCACTATTGTGGTACAACTCAACCTTGTTGCTGCAAAAGCCTTGCGCCAGCACCTTGCCGTCCCAGCGATTGAACCAGCCCTTGGTCGCGGCGAACCATTTCCATTCCTTGTTGCGCCATGCGGTCTTCATCATCCGCCGATCCGTATGACCGCTGCGAACGAAGACTTGATAGGCGATGGCGCTGTGAATTTCCCAAGGTGCGGATGCGAGCGGAATGTCGCCGGTCTCCGTCTGATCCACCAGAACGAATATTCGCTGATCGGCAGGATTGTAGGCGTAGGCGTCCGGCAATGTGGCAAGCCTCGTCGCATCGAGCCGCCACGTCTCCGCCCATTCGTCGACGCGCGCGCGCGACGCCAAGGTCAGGCCTGAGATCAGCAGGACACACGCGGCGATAGCTGCAGAGTGCAGCAGGATGCCGCGTGTCTGCAGATGCCATGCACCGACGGCGAGCAGGGCGAGGCCGAGCGTCATGTAGAACGAGATGCAGACGGACGTGCGCGCCATGATGCCTTCGAGCACCAGCCCATAGCCCGCCATCGCGTAGAGAATGCCGGCAGCAACGATGCCGCAAATCAAGATGCCGATGCTTGCATGCGCGCGCGCAACGCCGATCAAACGGATCAGGCCGAACATGCCGAGCACAATCGTGGCCACCAACGCCGCCGCAATGAACGTCGCGTATTCCGCCGTTGCCGTTGCCAGAAACTGGTCGAGCCGTCCGTAGCCGCCGGTGAAGGTTGCCCACCAATTGGCGTTGAACGATTTGTTGATATAGCCCGGCGCCAGCCGATTGTAGGCGATGCACAACACATTGATGGCGGCAACGGCGCCGAACGTTTGCAGCGCTGCAAGATCAGGCTTGCGGCCGCGCAACACCATGGCGAGCAACAGGATCGTTATTTCCTGGAAATAGAAGGCCTCGTACGAGAGATGCGAGATCAACAGGAGCAACATCGCCAAAGCCGAACGCGCGTTCCAACGGCCTTCCGCTTCAAGCAGCAGCGTCATGCCGAGGCAAAACGGTATCAGCGCCGGCGCGGCGGCCATCATGCCGACGTTCCACGCGAAGATGCCAATGTTGGAGGGCATTGCGAGATATGCGGCGCCGGCGATGCTCGCCGCGATAAGGCCGCCGCCCGCTGCGACACCGGTACAAAGCGCCAGCCGCCGGGCCAAAAGCGCGATGGATAGCGCGGCCAAAGCAAATGCTAGTCCGTTGGCAATCTGCGCGCGCACGGGCGACCAGTCGACGAACGCTTGAACAGCCCAAATGAACGGCGCGGATGCGGGGCGATTGGAAACCAACGCCATGACGTCAGAGAAGGCGTCCGCTGAGCCAGGCGCCGGATGCATCAGTACGAGCCAGTCATCGGAGAAGAATCCGAGCCGCCAAGGCCACTCGGCGCAGATCGCCAACCAGACGGCGACGGGCAGTGCGACCGCGAGTGCGGTGTGGCGCGTCAGTTTTGCGGCAATCTTACCGAACACGTGGAGCGAGCCTTCAACGATAAGAGAGAAGAAACGAACAGGCGATCAACAATCGTGGCGACATGGATGGTATGAGTTCACCGTTCGTGCAGCGCTTTGACGTTTGATTGAGATGTCTCAGCTGCGGGCCGGGCCACGAGTTCCATCTGTGACAGTTTGCTGAACGGCGCGCGCATCATATCGAATGCCGCGGATGAGATCTGCAACAGCGGCATGAGCGGATGGTAGATCGCAGGGCGATCCGCCGAGATCTTCACCAACCCCAAGCGCCGCAACTCTTCCAGAAGTGAAACACTCCAGAAGGGCGCGCCTTGCACGTAGGCGAAGGATTCAACGTCGAAACCACATGTCCGGCACAACGCGATCAGACTGTCGCGCTGAAAAAGTACGAAATGACGCGGCGTGTGAAACCCGGCCCACGAGCGGTGACGGAAAATGCGCGCATCCAACGCGTCGAAATTCGGTGTTTTGATCAGCAGCAGACCATCCGACTTCAGGAGCTGGCGTGCCTTCATCAGAATGGCGGTCGGGTTGGCGGTATGCTCGATGAGGTTCAGCATCAGGATCAGATCGAAGCGCGCGGTGCCGTCATAGTCTTCGAAGCGTCCGTGGCTGTAGGCGTGCCCTGCCTTGATTGCCGTGGCACCGGCTTCAGCGTCGATATCGACAACGGTGGTCGTGGTGACGCGCGCGTCAGCGGATTTGATGATGTCGAGAAGCCAGCCCGTGCCGCCGCCAATGTCGAGTACCGAAAGGCGCGGCGACGCCAGGCGTTTCAGCAGCGTTCGGAACCGCCGCCGGTCGAGCCATTCCTTGGCCGCTACGGCAAGCGATTTGCGGCCTGAGACGAACGAGTAGTAATTTTTCGGATAGATGTCGGCCAGCCGGTCGGCAAGCATCGGACTGATGAAAAGAATGCCGCACGGGCCACAGGTGTGAAAGTCGAAAACCGCGTCCGAGGTGTGGTACTCGATATCGCGCGCACGCGCATAAACGGTGTCGGACGCGCGCTGACAGATTGGACAATTTGGCACCAGCTCACGCGCTCCGGCTGCTAATTTTTTTCGAGCGCCTTAGCTGATGCTGATCAATCGCAAGGCCGTTGCCGCATAGCTGGAACGCCGTGTTTCGATAATCTCCCGGGCATCGGTCTGCAACAGGAAATCCTCGAGACTGTCCAAGTTCGTGTACGACACTTGCGGTTCCCAATGATGCAGTAAGTGCCGGTTGAAGCCCGCGGCACCAAACGACGCCGACAGCGGATCGCTGCCGAACATACGCGTATAGGCGCCATGATTGGTGCGCGTGTAGTCGATCTTGCTGCTCGCCATGTCGTCGCGATGCTCGAGCAATTGGCGCAGTGCGCCGAAAAATGGAAAGAACATGGCAACGCCGAGTATCCATGCCAGCGCGGCAAGCCAGCCGCCGGCGTAGGCGAGCGTTGCGACGATGAAGACATGTGCGGCAATGCCCGCCCGCACGACATGGGCGCCGGGTTTTGCGACGGCTGCCGGCTTTTCGGTCGCGGTGGCGACAGGTTTGAGATCGTCTGTTTTTGTTGACCCGCTTCTGAATTTTGCCCGCGCCAAAAGAACTTCAAGCACTCTGACGCCAAGAAGCGTCTTGACGAAAAAGACGAGGTTCAGCGGGAAGAAATATGTGAACTCGCTATCGTCGGTCGTGCCGAGCGCGCGATGGTGCTGGAAATGCACGACGCGATAATCCTGCACGCTGGTGCCGACGAGCCAACCGATCGCGACATTGCACAAGCGGTCGCTGTCGTCGCGAACGGCCGCCAGATTGTAATGCGCGCCTTCGTGCAGGAAGCACTGGATATACGCGATCCAGTATCCGATCAGCGCCGCCGCGACGAGGGTGCTGGCGACCGGCTGGATACCAAATTGCAGAAGTCCGATGACGGTGATGACCGTTGCCGCAAGCATGCCATAACCGATGGCGAGGTCGCGCCGGACCTTGGCGAAGTCAGGCTTCAGTCCGCGCACGAAGTCCAGGTATGGCCGACCGTCGCGGCTGACGAGTGTGCGCCGCAAACGGATGAACGTATTCGAGTAGTCATCGAATGTCGTCGCGTCTCGCGGCGATATCGTCATCGTCTGCTCGGTTTGCTCAGGCGTCATGGTGTCGGGCCCGCAATGCGTCCGATGGCCCGATATTGCGCACCGAACGGAAGTCGCGAGAACATCGCATCGGCCTTCTCGATCATCGCGCCGCGGGGGGGCAGCGTCAATATCGACCGCGTGGTGACATCAGTGCAACCGGCATTGTGCAGCAATTCACGCATTTTGGGCATTGCCACCAGCACGGCGTCGCGATCGAAGGCGCAACTTCCAACGACATACCGCGTCAGCGGATTCCACGGATTATGTTCGTAGACGGCCACCATGCCGCCAGGACGCACGATACGGCACAGCTCAGTGACAAACGTCTGCCACTGTTGCGGGGGCACGTGGTGGATCACGCAAACGCAGAAGGCGACGTCGAACGACGCGCTGTCGTAGGGCAGGTGGCTACCATCATAGACATCGTAGCGCACATTGGGATGGCGCTCCTTGGCGCGCGCGATGCATGCGCTCGAGACATCGATGCCTGAGATCGATCCGACGACGGGCTCCAGAAACGCATGAAAATTTCCAACGCCGCAGCCGATGTCGGCGACGGCAACATCTTTCGGCGCGGAGAAGCGCGCCGCAATCTGCTTCAGCAAATCGGCAGCTTTGGCGCGCGTGAAAGCGTCCACGGTTTGGCCGGAGAAGGAAATGGCTTGGTTCACCGCTTCGTTATACGTATCGCGGTAGCCGTCGAACTCTTCCGCAATCATGCGCTGTTGAGGATCCATGGCTCTCCAGTCACTTTATCTCATTTCGCGTCGAACGGCCGTCGGTCACGTCAACGGATTAGTTTGCGTTTCGGGCTTGAGAGGCAATCTCAAGTCCTGTCCCGTCGCAAGTGAAAGGTCTCCGGATTCAATGCGGTGCTCCAAAATCGGCAAATGGAGTTCGCGCGTATTCCGGAATATGCGTCCGATATATTCTCCTAAAACGCCAACGAATGCTGCATTGAGGCCTGTGGATAACAACATCAGAATGACAATTGTCGTAAAGCCGGGCGTGGCGTTCTCCGCGTAGAGCAAGAACCAGACGAAATAGAATATCGTCGCCAGGAACGACAAGAAGCTCAAAATGAAGCCAAATATTGTTATGACTTCCAAGGGCTTGGTGGATTGACTACAGACGCCGTCGATGGCTAGACGAATAAGCGCCGGCAGTCTGAACTTACTGACGCCTTTCGACCTGCCGGAGCGATCGTAGGGAATACCAATTTGCGCATAGCCGAATTCGGCAATCATACCCCGCAGGTACGGAGAATTGTCGTTTGATTTTCGCAAATGCTCGATGATGACGCGATCGATGAGGCGAAAATCGCCAGCATCGATTGGGACGGCGGCAGTGCTTAATCGACGTAATAGCCTGTAATAAATCCGGCGTGCACCATTTAGAAGCGCATTTTCTTTCCGACTTTTTCGAATGCCATAGACGACCTTATAGCCTTTTTCCCATGCGCTGAGGAATTCCGGAATCAATTCCGGCGGGTCTTGCAGGTCCGCGTCGATCTGGATGGCCGCGTCGCCTTTGGCATGGAGGTAGTTGGCCAGGATCGACAGTTGGAAGCCGAAATTTCGGGTGAAGCGCAGCACGCGGATGCGCTGATCTTTACGAGCTTCTTCGGCGAGGGTGTCAAACGTGCCGTCGTTACTGGCATTGTCCGTAAACAGGAACTCGAAGTCGTAGGCCGCGCACTCGGTCGCAAGCGCGCGCAGGCGCTGCAGCAGCGGCGCGACGTTATCGACTTCGTTGTAGACCGGAATGGAAATTGTGATGAGCTTGCGTCTCACGTTACGACCAATCCTCGATATCCAGCCGGCTCAATGGTGTCGTCGGTAATCGCCGATCTCCAAAGCTTAGGAAATTGGCGGCCCATCACGTCATACGATGCGCGTTGCGATCATGGAACACCCAAAAGCGCATGAGCAGATACGACGCAATAAGGACCACGCCGCACGCGACGACAAGGCCGATGCGCGCGCTCATACCCAATACATCGACGACCAGGGCGATTGCTGATGTAGACAAGGCAATTGTGATGGCGTGGCAGGCGATGAAGCGGCCGATTTCCTGAGTTTTGGCGCCCTGCGATGCAAATGTGAAGGCCCGGTGGCCTGCATACGATACGACCATCGCCGAGAGATACGCTAGCACGTGCGCCAGTTTCAGTTCGCTGCCGTCATAGCTCATGATGAGCCAGACGATGCCGAAGTAGACAACCGTGCTCGCAATGCCGACGCCGACAAATTTCACACCGGTCTTCATGTGCCGATCCATAGACCTCTCGAGCGCGCGTGCGCCATCGGCGCGGGGTTGTCGTTTCGTGACGTTGCGTGCGCCAACCTGCTACGCGCGGAATTCAATTTTCGATATCTGATCGATCCGATAATTCAGCGCCCGCCAGCATTCAAGGTGGCATCTTCTACTTTCAGGGGGCAGATGAGGATCGTGATGCGCCGGTTCGGCCTATGTGCTGCGGATGGCAGTGCATTTGGGTGGAAGGCGCTGTGAGCGTGCGCAAGGCCCAAGCGTCAGCTGCCTTTAGGCCGGTGGCCCCCGCAAGACTCAATCAACAAGTGGTCCCCCGTCATTCACGTCAAACTCGTACGCCTGGTCTGGCTTGTGACGCCTCTCATTATAGCGTCGCTGAAATGGAATGATCCTTTCCGGACTCCGCGACCACTGTTGGCGCTGATACTTGAAATCAGACTTCAACAGATTTGGCGCAATCGACGCCATGTCGTCGGACGGCGTGCTCCATGTAGAAACCGCGGTCATGCTGTCGATGCGGAATTCGATTCCATTGGTGACCGCGTACCATTTTTGCGGGTGGGTCGCGGAGTCCACCATAAAAGCTGAATCTTGGTGCGCTTGTTTCCCGGTGCAGACACTTAAAACGTCGACGCGCCCTGACGCGGCGAGCATCTTCTCGCCCTTGTGACAAATTCGAGTGGGAACAACGAGGACGCGGTCATCCGCCAGTTTGTAAGTCAGCGCATTGCCGTACCACTGCTTGCACCCGGCGGAATTTATCATCGAAATCCATTGCCGGGAGCGCGAATTTTGATAAACGACCGTCGAGGAAAGCTTCTGCCCTCCCATCTCGACATCTGCTGTTACGTTGGCATTCACCGTGTAGGTGCAGATGGGATGAAAGCTATAGGGCGGACTGCGCCAGATTGCGATGATGAGCAAGGTCAGACCGACGGCGCCTAACGTGCCCCATGGACGTTGGCGGCGAAGCGTTTCCGGCTTCTGATCTAGGGGGTCATTGTTTCGAGACATCGGAAACTGGTTCAACCATCGCTTCGGAGGGAGGCTCACGTCGCCACTCAAACGAAGTGGCCGCATGATGGCGACGTGTTTACGCCGTCAGTTCTAAAAAACAGCTGAGGCGAGGATCATCATGATCACGACGAAGATGACGAGATTGCCGCGCGATTTGCCGGTCAAAAGGTCGTCGCGGAGTTCGCGCATGCGTGACGCTTGAGCCCGTCCGACAAAGATGGCGAAGGGCACAGCGCAAGCAGCAACCAGAAAAGGCAGCAAGAAATCATAGAAGCTCATGTTCATCGCGGTCCGTTCGATGCCAGTAAACACGCGACCGTGCTCGCGAATGATCATGCTCGGCGCACCGCTGATAATTTCTTATAGATCCCTTAAGGTCTGGCTAACGGTCACCGGACCGCTGCCAAAATGCCAGACGCATCATCGTTGCGCCGATGCAGACTTGCGCGGTCGAGGTGCCCAGCATTTGCGAAGTTCATGCTGTGTCAGGGCTCGTCTAATTCGGACCAATAGCGGCCCAACGTACCCGGCTCTGTTCTGGAATGGTGGAGAGAAAGGGATGGCGCACCCGGTAGGATTCGAACCTACGACCTCTGCCTTCGGAGGGCAGCACTCTATCCAGCTGAGCTACGGGTGCGTGAGCCGTCATTGACGACGCGCCCTAGATAGCCGATCCGGGCCGGGCCGGCAAATCATCTCGGCGGGCGGGCGGCGCGGCCGCGCGGCGTTCGCCCGCTGCTGCGGCGCTTTGTATGGGCCCGCGTGGCTGGCCTGTGTACAGCGCCCGTGTTTAGGTCTGTCCGCCTCTCAGCGGCAGGGCCGGGCCGTCAGCACGCATTTGGCCATCAGGATCGCGCCCTTCTTGCAATCCCATGAGACCGCGCGCGCATTGCCGAAGGCCGCATAGCGCGATCCATAGCGCGTTTCGGCCTGCCGTTCGAAATTGGCGATGGCGGCCGCGCGGGCGTTGCGGGTTCCAGCGCCAAATACGCCTTGGCCAGTTGCCGTCGCGGTCACGCGCTCCTGGCAGAGCGGCCATGACGAGGGGCGCCGGTCGCGGTCGCTGCGTGCTCCGGCAGCCGATATGCCACCAACGAGCGCGACAGCCACCAAGCCGAGCGTCGCGATCCGTTTGAAATGCAATGCCATGATAAAATCCCGGATGAGTGCTTCTTGCCAATGATGTTGCAGAGAAAGCGTGCGGCGTTGGCCGAACGTGCCGTGACGACCGAAAACGCAGCCTTGCAGCACATCGCGTCAACAGTTCGGCGCTCTCGGAGCAGAACAATGGCCTTTGCGGGCATGGCAGGCTTGGCCTGCCGCGCCCCGGTCGAGCGGCCAAGCCACGTTGCCAGTTCCGTGCCGGATCAGCGATAGTCGGCCGAGTTATGCCATAACGACTATGCCACAAGGACAAGGGCCAGGGGAGCGGCGCGACACGCAATGCCAGAGTTCAAGCCGCCCCGACCCGGCGAGGTCGCCATCGATCTGCCGAGCGAAACCGACGCCGGCGTGCACTTCATCGGCCGCATCCGCACGCCATGGAAGACGACCGCCGAGTGCCCCAAGAACAGCCGCCTGAGATCCGGCATCGTCGCGACCATCGAGATCGATCCGCGCTATGCGGCGGGGTTGCAGGACATCATGCTGTTCTCACACGCCATCGCGCTTTATTGGCTGGATCAGTCGCGCCGCGATCTGATCGCGCAGATTCCAAGCCATCTCTCAGCGCCGCGCGGTGTGTTCGCGCTGCGCTCGCCGGTCAGACCCAATCCGATCGGACTGGCGGTTGTCGAACTCGTCGCTCTCGACGGCACGCGGCTCTCCATCGGCAACATCGATTGCGTCGATGGCACGCCGCTCATCGATCTGAAGCCCTATTTCGCATCGATTGACAGCGAGCCCGGCGCGACGCGCCCGGCATGATCGGCGTGTGCAGCCGATGACAGCGATACTGGTTGTCAGGGATTATGAGATGTCAGGCGCCCGGCGCGGGCGTGCCTGAGCGCAGCTTGGCGCGCATGGTGCTCGGCGCGCAGTTGAACCAGCGGCGCGACGCGCGTGTGAAAGCCGACAGTTCCGAAAACCCTAGCCGCAGCGCGATTTCCGTCAGCGGCAGATTGGTGTCGCGGAGCAGATGCGTTGCGCGCGCCTTGCGCACCTCGTTCAGAATGAACTCGAACGACGTCGACGCTTGCGCGAGCCGGCTTTGCAACCCGCGCGGACTGTAGCCAAGCTGCCCCGCCACGACGTCGAGCGTCGCGTTGCGTTCGGGGAGCAGCGGCACGATGGCGTTGGCAGTGATCGTCGCCACGTCGTCCTTGATCGGCAGCGCCGTCAGCATCTGGCCGGCAAGCTTCAAAAGCAGCGGCAGCAGGTTCGGGTCGGAGCGGACAATCGGCAGATCGAGCGTCGCGCGATCGAAGCGGATGGCATTGCGGTCGGCGCCATAGCGCACGTTGTGGCCGAAGATGCGCTCGATCTTGTCGGCGCATTTGAAGGGCGGCGTCTGCAACTCGACGAGAGTTGGTTCCCACGGCGTTGCGGTCAAGCCGCGCAGTCGCAGCAGCGGCAGCGACAGCATCAGGGCTGAATACTGGATGGGCGGCTTCTCGACGCTTGGCAGCCAGCGCCACCAGAACACCGCGCCATCGCTGTCGTGATCGAAATGTGCCTGGGCCGGGTTGCGCAGCAGGTCGACGAAGCGCGTCAGCGTCTGCATGGCCTCATCGACGCAACTCGAATAGGCGACCAAGTAGGCCAATACGCCGGTGCCGCCAAAGGGGAATTCCTCGGCCCACGACAGCCCGATGCACGGATCGCCGGAAATGATGGCCGCCTGCTCCAAGAGCTGCGTGACGGCAAGGAACGGCACTTCGTCGTTCTCGCGACCGGGCGCGACGGGCCGCAGCCCGAACCTCGAAAAAAGCGCATCGCTATCCACGCCGTGCCGCGACAGAAATTTGTCGAGGCCGGCGATGGGGGTTGCGCGTACAATTGGACCGCTAAGGGGCATTGCTGAACCAACGTGTTCGCCGATTTACAGACTGTAAGCCCTTTCCCTGAATTTAAGCCGAACTGGCCCATACAAATTGTATCGAAAGTCAAATGCCCGAGTGAGGCGTCAAGCCGAGCATACTACTTTCCGCTAGGGAAACTTTCATTCCCAGTCCTACCGAAAGGCATCGGGTGGGGCACGTTACGTGTTAAGGCGGAAAACATAAGTGGCAAAAAAAGTAAGACAGTTCGCAGCGATAGATAGTACGTTTCACTTGTTGCACCGGGCTGGTCAGCTTGCCGACGATGCGTTTGCGTCGTCCGTTGGCCGAGACGGCATTACGGCGCGCCAGTTTGTTGTGCTCGCCATTGTGGCGCGCGTTGAAAATCCAAGCCAAACGCTCATTTGCGAGGAAACCGGCATCGATCGCTCGACGCTGGCCGATATCGTGCGACGCATGGTGGCCAGGGGCCTGTTGACGCGCCGGCGCACCAAGCAGGATGCCCGCATGTATGCCGTAAAAATTACGGAACAGGGCCGGCAGGCGCTCGAGCACGCCACGCCCTATGCCCGTGCCGTCGATCAGACGCTGCTCGGCGTGCTGACGTCAGGACAGCGCGCAGATTTCGAGAATGCGCTGAAGCTGATGGTCGAGCGACTTCAGAAAATCGAAGCTTAGCCGCCGAACCTTTTTCTGATCCCCTGAACCTGTAACGCGCGCCGCAAGACCTCGACGCGGCGCGTGCTGCCGTGTCGAGAGGCGCTACATCAGAAGCGGGCACCTCGGCGGGCGCCTTCTTTTGGCTCTGGCGATCGGTCCCATGTCGCTTGCCCGTCACACACAGCCATCGAACGGTGTGCCGTAACGTCGTGCCCTGCTGAGCGGCTGCTGACCACTGCCGGCGGACCGCCTATAGTCCGCCGATGAACAAAGAAAAATCGCAGCGCACGTCCACCCACCCCGATGGCGACGATGCCCCCGTCGGCAAGGGCAGCCACATCTACTTGATCGATGGCTCGGGGTATATTTTTCGCGCCTTCCACGCCCTGCCGCCGCTGACACGTCCGTCGGACGGTCTGCCGGTGGGCGCCGTGCACGGCTTTGCCGCCATGCTGTGGAAATTGCTGCGCGAGACCAAGGCCTCGGAAGCGCCAACGCACCTCGCCGTCATTTTTGACGCCGGGCGCGAGACGTTCCGCAACGCCATCTATCCCGAATACAAGGCGCACCGCCCGCCGCCGCCGGAAGAGCTGGTGCCGCAGTTCCCGCTGATCCGCGATGCCGTCAAGGCGTTCAACGTCGCCTGCATCGAGCAGGACGGCTACGAAGCAGACGACATCATCGCCACCTATGCGCGCCAGGCGGTCGATGCCGGCGGCGATGTCACCATTGTTTCTTCCGACAAGGATCTGATGCAGCTCGTGCGCCCCGGCGTCACCATGCTGGACGGCATGAAGAACAAGCGCATCGGCCGCGATGAAGTCATCGAGAAATTCGGCGTGCCGCCGGAAAAAGTCGTCGACGTGCAATCGCTCGCCGGCGATGCAATCGACAACGTGCCGGGTGTGCCGGGGATCGGCATCAAAACGGCAGCGGAACTGATCACAACCTATGGCGATCTCGAATCGCTGCTCGCCGACGCTGGCAATATCAAGCAGCCGAAGCGCCGCGAAAAGCTGATTGAATTCGCCGATCAGGCGCGTGTCAGTCATCGCCTCGTCACGCTGAAAGACGATGTGCCGATGGGCATCGGTCTCGAACGGCTGGCGCTGCGCGACCCCCAGCCCCCTGAACTGTTGAACTTCCTGCGCCAGATGGAATTCAACACGCTGACGCGACGCATCGCCGAGGGACTTGGCGTTGAGCCGCCGGCGCCGCTCGCGACCTCTGTCGGGCAATCGTTGCCGAAAGCCACGTCGGGCGCACCCGCCGCCGATGGCGCGCCGGATGCATCGGCGCCGGCTGCGGCCGCCGGTGACCATGCGGGCGGCGCTGGGACACCCGCTGCGGCCGTGGCGTTTGCGCACGCAGCCGTCATGCGTGTTGCCGTCGATCGCTCGGCCTATGAAACGGTCAGAACGGCGGAGGCGCTTGCCGGCTGGGTGGCGCGCGCCAGCGAGCAGGGTCTTGTGTCGTTCGACACCGAGACGTCGGCGCTCGATGCCATGCAGGCCGATCTCGTCGGCTTCTCGCTGGCGACTGCGCCGGGTGCCGCGTGTTACGTGCCCATCGGCCACCGCGACGGGTCGGCCGATCTTTTCGGCGGTGGCGGTCTCATTGCCGATCAATTGGCATTGCGCGATGCGCTTGCCATCTTGAAGCCGCTGCTCGAAGACCCAAGCGTGCTCAAGATCGGTCAAAACCTGAAATACGATCTGCTCGTGATGGCGCGGCACGGCGTCACGATCGCGCCCATAGACGACACCATGCTGCTCTCGTACGCGCTCGACGGCGGGCGCAATCCACACGGCATGGATGATCTCTCCGAGCGCCATCTCGGGCACTCGTGCATCTCGTTCGCGACCGTCATCGAAAACGCGCCGGGCGCCAAGAAGTCCGAGAAAACGTTTGCCGGCGTGCCGATCGACAAAGCGACGGATTACGCCGCAGAGGATGCCGATATCACGCTCAGGCTGTGGATGAAGCTGAAGCCGCGTCTCGCCGCCGAGCACATGACCAGCGTCTACGAAACGCTGGAACGTCCACTGGTGCCGGTCATCGTGGACATGGAAAAGGCGGGCATCAAGGTCGATCCCGCTATACTTTCGCGGCTGTCAGCCACCTTCGCTCAGCGCGCCGCACGGCTCGAGGATGAGGTTGCAACGCTGACGGGTCACAAGTTCAACCTCGCCTCGCCGAAGCAACTCGGCGAATTGCTGTTCGATGTGCTGAAACTGCCCGGCGGCAAGAAGACGAAATCAGGTCAGTGGGAAACGCGCGCCGGCACACTCGACGATCTCGCCGCCAACGAAGAGTTGCCGGAGGACGCGCGCCGGCTGGTCAACGTCATGCTCGAATGGCGTCAGTTGACGAAATTGAAATCGACCTACACCGATGCGCTGCCGACCTACATCAATCCTGAGACCGGCCGCATCCACACGAGCTACGCGCTGGCCTCGACGACGACGGGCCGCCTTGCCTCCTCCGATCCCAATTTGCAGAACATTCCCGTGCGCACCAAGGAAGGCCGCGAAATCCGCACCGCCTTCATCGCCGCGCCGGGGAACACGCTCGTGTCCGCCGACTATTCGCAGATCGAATTGCGCGTGCTGGCGCACATCGCCAACATCCCGCAGTTAAAGAAAGCGTTCGCCGACGGGCTCGACATTCACGCCATGACGGCGTCTGAAATGTTCGGCGTGCCGGTGAAGGACATGCCGGCGGATGTGCGCCGTCGCGCCAAGGCGATCAACTTCGGCATCATCTACGGCATCAGCGCCTTCGGACTTGCCAATCAGCTTGGCATCTCGCGCGAGGAAGCGGGTGAATATATCAAGACGTACTTCGTGCGCTTTCCCGGTATCCGGGATTACATGGATGCGACCAAGAAATCCGCGCACGCCAACGGCTATGTCGAAACGATCTTCGGTCGCCGTATCCATTACCCCGAGATCAACACCAAGAATCCGTCGATGCGGGGCTTCCTGGAGCGCGCGGCCATCAACGCGCCGATCCAGGGCTCGGCCGCCGATATCATTCGCCGCGCCATGATCCGCATGTCGCCGGCGCTCGAAGCGGCGAAGCTGTCGAGTGCGCACATGCTGCTTCAGGTGCACGACGAACTGATTTTTGAAGTGGCGGAGCGCGACGCCGATGCCACCATCGCGCTCGTCAAACGCGTGATGGAAAAGGCTGCAGAGCCGGCTGTTCATCTCTCCGTGCCGATCCACGTCGATGCAAAGGCTGCGAAGAACTGGGATGAGGCGCACTGACGGTGTGCTGGGTGCGGAATGCGCCGCGCGTCATCGCCATGTGTGCGAACCGGATATGCGCGCACTGTGCACGCACCTCATCCGTCTTCGACGGCTGAACCCCATCGCGCATGATCCGTGACGTGCGTTTCGCGCGGTTCAGCTCGGGCCTTTGCGACCAGTGCCGCTCATCCGGCCCAAGACCGCCCCGGGAACTCTGCCGACGCGGCCGCGTTTGATCTGACAAGTGGGCATGCGAGGCGCCAAACTGCGCGCATCCGCACCCAACTTGATCATCCGTGACCTCATTGGAGATTTTCTCAATGCACACATTGAAATCCTACGCCATTGCGACCGCGCTTGCGTTCGCTGCACTTGCCCCGGTTTCCGCATCGGCGGCACCTGCCGTCATGAAGCCTGCAACCGTGGAAACCAGTCAGCGTATCGACGTTGCGCAACGCGGTTTCAGAAACGGCAATCGCAATACGTTCCGTGGCTATCGTGGCGATCGTCGCCACTACGGCTATCGCCGCAATCGCGGCATCGGACCGGGCGCAGTCATCGGCGGCATTGTTGCAGGCGCGCTCATTGCAGGCGCTATTCGCGAAAGCCGCGCCGCCGGCAGCGACATCGATCGCTGCGAAGCCAGCTATCGCTCGTTCGATCGTCGCACCGGCACGTATGTCGGCTATGACGGCCAGACCTACGTTTGCCCGTATTTGAACTAAGGGGCGCGCCGCCAGTCAGGCGCACTCGCACTCACAAAACACAAAAGGCGCGGGGAGCAATATCCCGCGCCTTTTTTTTTGTCCATATCCGAGTGTCAGCGCCGTGTCCAGCACCGCAGCTTGCGATGCGCCAAGCGCGCCGTTATTCGCCGACGACGGGCGGATGCTTGCCGTTGGCGCCGTTCAATCCCTTCGCGCCATTCAAGGCCTTGGTCGGTGCGGGCTTCGCCGTCTTCCAATCCGGAGCGACGTCGGGCGCATCCTTGAAGGTCTTGTAAGGCGGGGGAACGCGCGTCGTTTCACCACCGACGCGGCGCTTGTACTGCACCGAGCGGATGAACTCGCGAATGCGCGGCTGAATTTCCGTGCGCCACCGCGTACCGTTGAACACGCCGTAGTGTCCAACGCCCGGCTGCACGTAGTGCACCTTTTCATCCGGCGGAATATTGCGGCACAGATCCTGCGCCGCTTCCGTTTGACCGAGCCCGCAAATATCGTCCTTCTCGCCTTCGACGGTCATCAGTGCCGTCTGCCGAATGGCGTCGCAATCGACCAGTTCATTGCGATGAATGAGCGTGCGGTCGGGCAGCGAGTGATCCTGGAACACCGTCTTCACGGTCTGCAGATAGAATTCCGCCGTCAGATCCATGACGGCGAGATACTCTTCGTAGAAATCCTGGTGCTGCTTGACGCTGTCGCAGTCGCCGGCAACGAGATCGTTGAACAGGTCGACGTGCGCATTCATGTGGCGCTCGAGGTTCATGGTCATGAACCCGGTCAACTGCATGAAGCCCGGATACACGGGGCGCATCACGCCGGCATGCGGGAACGGCACGGCCGAGACGACGTTGCGCTCGAACCATTCAATCGGTTTGGCGGCGGCCAGTTCATTGACCTTGGTCGGGTTGCGGCGGGTGTCGATCGGGCCACCCATCAAAATGAGCGACGCCGGTTGCCCCTCCTCGCCGCGCGACGCCATCAGCGCGGTCGCGACAAGGGCCGGAACAGCGGGCTGACACACAGCGATCACGTGCGTGTTCGGTCCGATGAATTTCACGAAGTCGATGATGTAATCGACGAAGTCGTCGAAGTCGAAGCGGCCCATGGCGACGGGAATGTCGCGCGCGTCCGTCCAGTCGGTGATGAACACGTCATGCTCGGCGATCATCGCCTGCACGGTGCCGCGCAGCAGCGTGGCGTAGTGGCCCGACATTGGCGCGATGATCAGAACCTTCGGGTCCTGACGTTTGCCCGTCACCGACTCGTCACGTGCAAAGTGCAGAAGATTGCAGAACGGCTTGATGCGTACCGTTTCCTGTTGGATCGGAACCGTCAGGCCTGAAATCTGTGTCGACTTGATAGCGAATTCCGGTTTGCCGTAGCGGCGCGTGATGTTTTCGAAAACTTCGCACGCAGCGGCCATGTTGCGGCCAAGCGACGTGCGCCCGAATGGATTGAACGGCCAATCGAGAGTGTGTCTCAGGGCCTGCGCACCGAAGCGCATCGGCGACACCACGGCATGTGCCATTTCGTAGGCGTAATAGTGCATTGCGGCCGCCCCTCTCGTTCACAGCCCGTTTTCGGCTGGCTCAGCATGTTGTTGCTGCATCGCGACAGTATAATACGAATAGTGTTCACCACAATCGAGAAAGCGTTGCTGTGCCTAATCTAAAAGGCGGATGCTGAGATTACCCCTCAGCCTTGCAACACCCCGATAATCGGATCGCACCGCTGTGCACTCGCTGCTATGCACCTAACACCTGACTAGTAGCCTGATTCGAAACCGCGAGCCTCGAACGAAAGGCGCGCCTTGAACACAATCAACGGCAAATCCGCCACAGCAGGTCACGGCGTTCTCGCACGGCTGGTCGCTGTCAAAAGCAGCGAGGTGGCGGCGCTCATCGCCTCGTTCACCATGTTTTTCACGCTGTTGGCGGCTTACTACATCGTGCGTCCGGTGCGCGACGAAATGGGCGTGACGGTCGGGCGCGACAGCATCCACCACCTGTTCACAATCGTCTTTCTCGTCATGCTCTGTGCTGTCCCGGCATTCGGCTGGGTGGCATCACGCGTGTCGCGGCGCTTGGTGCTGCCGGCGCTCTACGGCGCGTTCGCGCTCGCACTTGCGGCATTCTGGCTGACGTTCCGGCTCACGGGCGCCGACACGATGACGGCCGGAGCATTCTTCGTCTTCGCCAGCGTGTTCAATCTGTTCGTCGTCTCGCTGTTCTGGAGCTTGATGAGTGAGCTTTGGTCGCATGAGGAAGCCAAGCGGCTCTACGG
The DNA here is from genome assembly GCA_051646145.1 of Hyphomicrobium sp. GTDB lineage: Bacteria > Pseudomonadota > Alphaproteobacteria > Rhizobiales > Hyphomicrobiaceae > Hyphomicrobium_B. The sequence goes on along the minus strand of JBOFCQ010000158.1, from coordinate 14,263 downwards.
GTTCATTGCCGCCGGCGGCTCAGCCGGTGCGCTTGCCGGGCCGCTGCTGACGCAGGGCCTGGTGCGCGTGCTGCCGCCGATCGATCTGCTGCTCGTGTCGGTGGCGTTGCTGCTTGTGTCGATGGCCATGAGCCTGCTGCTCCGTCGGCTGCATCGCCCCTTGCACGATCACCAGGACAGCGCCGTTGGCGGCGGCATCCTCGATGGCGCCGTCAAAGTATTCACGTCGCCCTACTTCACGCGTATCGCGCTCTTCATTTTTCTGGCGAACGTCGTTGGCACCTTCTTCTACATGGAGCAGTCGCGACTGGTTGGTGCCACCATTCCAGATAGCGCGGCGCGCGTCGCGTTTTTCTCGGCCCGTGATCTGGTGGTCAGCGTGGTCACGATCGCCATACAGATTTTCGGCACGGCAGCCTTCATGAATAGGCTCGGCGTCACCGGTGCGCTCGTTGCGTTGCCGATGACGGCAACGGCGGGCACGCTGGCGCTTGTCTATGATCCTGTGCTGTCGGTCGTTGCGGCGGTGATGGTGGCGGAACGCGTCGTCGCCTTCGCGCTCTCCAATCCGGCGGTGAAGGTGCTCTACACGCTCGCTGGCAGCGACGAGAAATACAAGGTGCAGAATTTCGTCGACACCGTCGTCTATCGCGGCGGCGATGCGCTTTCTGGCTGGATGTATGCCTTTGCCAGCGGCGGCAACGGTTTTGCTTCGTTGGTCATGCCGCTGATGTGCGTGCCGTTGACGCTGCTTTGGATTGTCAACGCTGTCGGTCTTGGGCGCGCGCACGATGCGAGAAGCGCTGCCGATGACGCGCGCGAGATTGAATCTACGGCGGCCGCAAAATAGAGACGCCGGCGCGAGGCCGGCGTCTTGGAGGCATTGTCGACAGCATCACCGCTCAGTAGATCCGGCAAGGCGCGCCGATATCGGTTTATGCGGACGTGCGTCTCAGTTTCAGTGGTGGCACATGCGTGCGATGGAATGCACGTGAGCTGCGAAGCGCGCTCAGCGGCTGCCGCCGCGACGGAACTGGCCGCCACCTGGACCACCGGGGCCGCCGCCCGGACCAGGGCCGCCAGAGCGTGCGTCCTTATGGCGAAAATTGATGCGGCCCTTGGTCAGATCGTAGGGCGTCATCTCAACAGTCACCTTGTCGCCGGCGAGAATGCGGATGCGGTTCTTCTTCATGCGGCCTGACGTGTAGGCAATGACTTCGTGACCGTTGTCCAGCTTCACGCGGCAGCGGGCATCGGGCAGAACTTCCGCCACCACGCCCTCGAACTCCAGCATCTCTTCTTTCGCCATTCGAACTCCTTCGCCGGCCCCCTTGGGCCTCGGTGCGACATCCATATGTCGAACCGCCTCGTATTCCAAACATGAAAAACGGGGAGCAGACCTTTCTGCTCCCCGCAAAACCTGTGAATGCGTGCGCCTTAGAGGGGACGCAAGTTCACGGCAGCGATCTTGCCGTTGCGGCCGCGCTCGGTCTCGAAGTAAATCTTCTGACCTTCGCGCAGCGACTGCAAGCCAGCGCGTTCAACTGCGGAAATGTGTACGAAAACGTCGCTTCCGCCTTCTTCCGGCTGAATGAAGCCATAACCTTTTTGACCGTTGAACCACTTAACCGTGCCGTTTGCCATTTATGCCTCCAAAGCCAATTGGCAGTCCTTGGGTGACATACCCAAGAGATAATCAAATCGCGCGATGGAGACGTCATAGGGCAGGCGGTAGGCACTGTCTTAGAGTGAGCCAAGGCGTGTTCGATGGCGCTTATATGCCCCGATCGCGCCGGAAAGGCAAGAAGGTCGCACCCCTCGGAGCGCCGATTTAGGCGTCAAAACAAGATGTTTCGACGGTCGAAGCGTTGCGGTGCGGTGGCCCGGCGCGCGTCGCGAGCGGGCTCGCGCGAGGTCTCGGTCATGACTGTTTTGAGCATGTCGCCACAGTGCGCACAGCCGGCATTGGGGCGAGACGCGACGGGCCGCATTATACCATTTGCGTGGGCGCGATCGCGCACCACGGCAGGCGGCCTCGCTTGCGTTCGCGCCAAGTTCTGACACCATGCGTTCGGGCAGCGCTGGCTGTCCCGCGCCTCAGTTGGAAACGGGAAAAAGGCTGGAAATGACTGGAAGTCCTGCGAAATCCGCGATCCTCGGTTTTATCGCCGCCGCGCTATCTGTGGTCTTGTTCCATCAGACGGCGGTGTTCTTATTGACGGCCGCGGGTGTCATTCCAGGCAAGCCCTGGGCGACCGACCCCTACGGACCACTCGGCGTGCCGGCCATCGTCAATCACATGTTTTGGGGCGGGCTCTGGGGCGCTTTGTTCGCGCTGATATGGCCGCGTCTGCCAACGTCCAACTTTACCTTAAAGGGCATAATTTTCGCGATCTTCGGCGTGCTCCTGGTCGGACGCTGGATTCTCGTGCCGCTGATCAAGGGCGAGCCGCTGTTTGCCGGGCTGAACCCGACCGTCATGCTGGGCCAGGTCTTCATCGCCACGCTGTTCGGCGCCGGCATCGCGCTCATATACCAGATGCTGACGCGGCGCTCCGCTGGCTGATCGTCGCCTGACGGCGCCGGTCTGATAGCCCCGCTCAAAGACCGTCATTAGCCAACAAAAACGGACGGAGCCTTTCGGTCCGTCCGCTTTGGGTTTGCCGTGTGTGTGACGCGCGCCGCAGCGCCCGTCAGATGCAGCGTCTCAGTGTCCGCTCGGACGGTTGAGCGCCACGAAGCGATAGCCGACGTCGACGTGGATATGGTCCATGTCGCTATAAGTCATGGTGCCGCCCGAGTGATGGTTGGCCTGCAGCCACTGCACGACTTCGCGCTTGCGGCCTGGCACGCGGAAATCGATCGCCTGGCCAGATGCATGCTTGGACGGCCGGCCGGTGGTGGCGATGCGCGCGCCGCGGCGGCAGGTCGAGATGATCTGCACATTGCCGAAACGGGCCTGGATGCGACCGAGGAGGCCCCGCGCTTCAGATGTCAGGCAGCCCGCCGACGAACCGCCAGAGCGAGCGTGGCTGCGGCTGGTGACGGAACGGTGCTTCATGCGCGCGCCTTCGCCCTGATACGACTTGGCTTCGGCGGCGACGGGCGCGAGCAATGCCAAACCGGCAACGAACGCTGTGAACATGCTGTTACGCATGGGTACTCCTTTTGAAGATGGAAGATGTTTCGATTCAACACCGTGAAAGGGTGGACCCATCAGCTTTGTGATGCGGTCCCGGTGCGAGCCCCCGTTGCGGAATGTGTGGGGGCGTTTCGAAGTGTGGTGCGACCGCAAGCGCCAGCCGCCACCAAGTGCCGGGTTATCCCATCACCACCTGAAAGGTGGTCTGGGTGGGGGAGATACCTGCCCGCCTCATCAGAGTTCGGGTCTGGCGCTGGCTCCCCGCCGACGCCCGAGAGATCGTCTAACGCCTGTGGCTGAAATGTGGCGAGCCCCCGCGACCGGCGGCCTCGTGAGACAACCGGGCGCAGGTGCATAGCGGCCTGACGTCACACCTCAATGGCCCTGAAAGGCGCGTGTGAAGCGCAGTTTCCGGCGGTCAACGGGTGACTGGCATCTGGGCAAGCCCCCTCCAAACGTGGAATAGTCGCCGCGCGGGCAACGCTGCCTCGCAGTCATAAGAACCAGATAGAGCGGCGTAGCGGCGCTGGGGTGTCACACTCCGCCGACGCAGGGGAAGACAGGAAGGGAGAAAGACATGGGACTTTTGAAGAGCGTGGTGTTCGGCTTCATCGCCGGCGCGCTGGCGGCCGTCACGGCCTTGATGCTGATGGATCTCTTGTGGGCACGCACGGGCTATGGATCGCAGATCATCTTTCCGGGCACGCCGGCATTTCTGGAAGGCGCGCCATCGTTTGCGAGCGACATGCTGTGGGGCGGCATGTGGGGCGCACTGATGGGCCTGATCTTCACCTCGCTGCCGCAGGGTCCGCTGACGTTCAAGGGCTTGTTCTACGGGCTGATCGGTCCGGGCCTTCTCGGTCTGTTGGTGCTCGTGCCGTTCCTCGCTGGCAGCGAATTGCTCAACATCGGCAACTTCGGCGGTATGTGGCCGCAGCTCGTCTCCGCCGGTGCATTCGGCGCGGCAGCAGCCTGGCTCTACGGCATGTTCTGCTATGGCCGCCTGCCGTGCTGATCTGATGGATGGCCTGCGCGCGGCGTCGCGCGTGGCCGGATAGAGCGACAACATATGGGGCTGTGCCGTGTCGGCGCGGCCCCTTTTTCTTTGGTCATTTCGATTGCCGATTTTTTGGAAAGCGCGCCTGTGAAAACGGAGACGCGCCGCCGTGCGTGTCATGCGTGGTGGCGCTTTGACAGAGAATTGAAACGCGAACCGGCCGTATCGCGTATAGTCTTCACAAGCGGACGCTGAAATTGCGGATGCGCGCACTGCCCATTGCAAGCTGAATGAAGGATCGGTCCCCCATGCTCCAGCACACCATGATGTCGCGATCGTTTGCAGTTGGGGCGTTGGCGCTCGGGTTTGCCGTCGGCGCATTGGCGTCGAGTACGCCTGCTGATGCCGCACGCCGCTCTGCGAGCACGACCTGGCGCGCGCCCGTCGCCCGCGATTGCACACCGATGAATGGGCGTTATGGGTATTACGGTAATCTGTGGTGCGATCGCGGTGCGCATCGCGTCGAGGACGTCGTGCCGTTGCGGCAATTGAAGCCGAACGGGCAGCGGCGCCGGTATGCCCGCGACGTGTGGTGAAGCGCAAAAGCGCAACGCAAACATAGTCGCCGCCGCATAGACTCAAAACCTCCTGAGGCACTTCTGAGCGCCGCGCGCCCGCTGACGTGGCGACGCGTCGTTTGATAACGCTCGCGAAACCGCGGTGGCGGAACTGTCACCGGCGCGGGGCGTTTTTCATGCAGACCGGCGCTGTTGCCGGCAAAAAATTGCTCAGGAGTACGTTATGAAAAAACTCATGTATTCGGGCGCATTCGCTGTTGCCCTCAGCTTGATGCCGCTGGCCGGCGTGCAGGCTGAAACCGGGGCTAAGGATCACAGCGCGGCTAAGCTCAATGACGCGCAGTGCACCGCTCTCTGGTCGAAGGCCGCTGACGGCGCGACCGGCGATCTGACGATGGAAAAAGTGCAGCCGTTCGTGAAGGACTTCAAGTCTGCCGACATGAATGGCGATGCCAAGCTGTCGACGAGTGAATGGACCAACGCCTGTAAGAAGGGTTGGATCATGAGCGACGCAGGTTCGGCGGCGTCGGGTGCAAATTCGCGAGCAGCGCCTGCTGCAACATCGGATCGCACGCCGGCCGGAGCCACCGAGCGCACGCCGGGCGCCTCTGAAACCGGTGCCGCCGGAACGGAAGCCGGCCAGACGAATAGCGGGACCAGCGACCGCACACCTGGCAAGTAACACCGCAAAACGACATGGCCGGCACGCGCGATCATTGCGCGTGCCGGCTTTTCAACTTCAAAACCCGTGACATTGCGCGACCGCGATCCGCGCGCGAGCAGGGACTGAGTGCCTGATGTTGTTCTGGCATCGCGGGGCGCAACACGGCGTGCACCACAAGCGCCAGCGATGATGACTTTTCGGTAATGCAAATCAGGCGCACCGTACCTATCTCTATTGGCCTTGCATCGCTGCGCGATCCGTGATCGATTGCGCGCAATTTAATATTGAGAGTTCAGGTCTGGATGCGAACGCTGGCGTGCACTTTAAGGTCAACTTGTGTGTGCCCACCGCTTCAAGTCATCGGCAAGGCGTTTCATTGAGCGGCGGAGTTTTGGATTTCATGATGAGTTTGAGTGATCGCACGGGTTCGAAGCATGCCATCGCGCGGATGTTCAGCAGAGCGAGACGTTCGGTCGGCGCGCTGTCGTTAGTGCTCAGCATTTTGTTTGGAGGTATGGCCGCTCCAGTTCTGGCCGAGAGCCCTGAATCGCCGAAATCCGTGGCGCTGCTCGGTGCCTTCATTCAGAACGATAACGAGGGTCTCGATCCGACATCAGATGCGGAGCGTGCACGGTTGCGCATGCTGGAACGGATGTTTTCCGAGCAGATGGCATCGACCGGGAAATTCAAGTTCGTGCCCATCACCGACGAACTCAGGGCGCGCATCGCGGCGGGCCAGCCGATCGGCTCGTGCAGCGGGTGCGAAGTTGACTACGGCAAGAGCGCGTCGGCCGACCTCGTCGCCTGGATCATCGTGCAGAAGGTTTCGAACCTCATTCTCAATCTCAACGTCTACATTGGCGATGTGCAGGCCGATAAGATGACGTTCATTCACAGCGTCGATATTCGCGGCAACACCGATGAATCGTGGTCGCGCAGCCTGACATATCTGATGCAGAACTATTATCTGCCGAGCCAGTCGGCGGCGGACAACGCGCCGGCGAACTAGAGCGAGCTGACGCTTCGTGCAATCCGACACGCGTGTCGGATCGCCAGGCTATTGGTGTAGCTCTCGGCGCAGCAAATATCGGTTGGCGACGGCGCCGCTCTTGGCGGACGAAGCGCCGAACGGGCCCGCGCTGTCAGTTGTCGTCCATCTTCAGCGCGTTGATGAAGGCTTCCTGCGGAATTTCGACTTTGCCGAATTCACGCATCTTCTTCTTGCCCGCCTTCTGCTTGTCGAGCAGCTTGCGTTTGCGCGAGATATCGCCGCCGTAGCACTTGGCGATGACGTCCTTGCGCATGGCCTTGATCGTTTCGCGGGCGATGACCTTGCCGCCGATCGCGGCCTGCACCGGGATCTGGAATAGGTGCGGCTTGATCAGTTCCTTGAGCTTCTCGCACATCGAGCGGCCACGGCCTTCGGCGCGGCTGCGATGTACGATCATCGACAGCGCATCGACAGGCTCGGAATTGACCAGCACCGACAACTTGACGAGGTCGCCTTCCTGATAATCCTTAATGTGGTAGTCGAACGACGCGTAGCCGCGCGACACGCTCTTCAAACGATCGTAGAAATCGAACACGACTTCGTTGAGCGGCAGCTCATAGACGAGCATGGCGCGCGCGCCGACATAGGTCAGCTGCGATTGCCGGCCGCGACGATCCTGGCAGAGTTTCAGCACCGAACCGAGATACTCGTCAGGCACCAGGATCGTTGCTTCGATCCAGGGTTCTTCGATGTGATCGATGCGCACGACATCCGGCATGTCGGCCGGATTGTGCATGTCGATGATTGTGCCATCCGTCATGTGCAGTTTGTAGATGACCGACGGCGCGGTGGTGATGAGGTCGAGGTTGAACTCGCGCTGCAGGCGTTCGGTGATGATTTCCAAATGCAGCAGGCCAAGGAAGCCGCAGCGGAAACCAAATCCGAGTGCGGCCGAACTTTCCGTTTCAAACGAGAACGACGCATCGTTGAGGCGCAAGCGCGCCATGGCTTCGCGCAGATCCTCGAAATCGGCGGCATCGACCGGGAAGAGCCCGCAGAACACCACCGGTTGCGCCGGTTTGAAGCCGGGCAGCGGTTCGGCGGTCGGGTTCTTTTCATCCGTGATCGTGTCGCCGACGCGCGTGTCGGCCACTTCCTTGATCGCCGCGGTGAAGAACCCGACTTCGCCGGGCCCGAGCTGTTCGAGTGTTTCCTGCTTGGGACGGAAGATGCCGACGCGGTCCACCTGATAGTGGCTGCCGGAAGCCATCATCTGAACCTTCTGGCCCTTCTTCAGAACGCCTTCCTTGATGCGCACGAGCACGACGACGCCGAGGTAGGCGTCGTACCAGCTATCGACCAGCATGGCCTTCAGCGGCTTGTTGGCGTCACCCGTCGGTGCCGGCAACCGCTCGACGATGGCTTCGAGAACGGCCGCCACGTTGAGGCCGGTTTTGGCCGAAACGCCGACCGCGCCCGAGGCGTCGATGCCGATGACGTCCTCGATCTGCTTTTTGACGCGCTCTTCGTCGGCGGACGGCAGGTCGATCTTGTTCAGAACAGGGAGGATCTCGAGGTTGTTGTCGAGCGCCTGATAGACGTTGGCGAGCGTCTGGGCTTCAACGCCCTGAGAGGCGTCGACGACGAGGATGGCGCCTTCGCAGGCGGCAAGGCTCCGCGACACTTCGTAGGCAAAGTCGACGTGGCCGGGCGTGTCCATCAGGTTCAACTGATAGGTCTTGCCATCCTTCGCCTTGTAGTCGAGGCGGACGGTCTGCGCCTTGATGGTGATGCCGCGTTCGCGCTCGATATCCATGGAATCGAGGATTTGCGCCTTCATGTCCCGGTCTGCCACGTTGCCGCAAAGCTGTATGAGCCTGTCGGACAAGGTGCTTTTGCCGTGATCGATGTGCGCGATGATGGAGAAATTGCGGATTAATGAGATATCGGTCATGGCCGGCTAGATACCACCGCGCCGGGCACCGCAAAAGGGGCGTTACGGGGTTTTGCCAAGGGGTCGCGGGGTTTGAGGAAAATGGCTTCGTTTAGGGAAACATAGTCATGCGCCGTTCGTTATGGCAGTCTCGGTTCACGCAAAAACAGTCCCAAAGGAGTTAACCCCCATGTCGAACGCCTCGTCTCCGTTCCGGCCCAAGTCGCCGCTGTCGGGTGCCGCCACCGACCTTGGCGAGGAAACGCGCAAGGCTGTCTCGGCAGCTTTCGACGCCATGGCGGACTGGCGCAACGATCTGGCGGCCCAGGGCGCCAAGAATACCGACGCCGTCTTCGACAAGATGGCGACCGCGGCCAAGGCGCTCGGCTGGCCGACCGAGTTCGTCGAGATGTCGCGCAAGCAGATGGAGGGCGCCTCCAAAATGCAGATGCAGCTCATGGATCAGGTGATGGACGTTTGGGAGCAGCAGCTCACCGCGCCCGGCAGCGCGCTGAAGATGCCGAGCTTCGCGACGGACGCCATGAAGGCGATCCCTGGCATGCCGGACTTCACGGCCGCATCGCCCTTCCCCGGCATGCCGACATTCCCGGGTATGCCGCAGTTTCCCGGCATGCCGAACTTCGGCGATATGAGTGCCTTGAGCGGCGGCATGGGAGCCAATCCGTTCCAGTTCTGGATGCAGGCGGCGCAGATGTGGCAGAAGAGCTGGCAGCAGGCCATGCAGTCGTGGATGGACGCGCAAGCGAAGATGCAGCAGCCCGGCTCGCGCAAATAACGCAGCGATCCGCGACCACTGGTCAGCACTTGATTTGAAACGAGGCCCGCGCGCCGCAAGGCGGTCGCGGGCCTTTTCGCGTCGCGCGCCGGGTTTAGGTGACGTGCGGGTGATGCGCCGGCGCCAGCGCGACCGTACTCGTCAAACAGGATGCGTGTGGCGCGGCCGTCGTCAGCCACGCCTAGCGGCAGCGCTTGCAGATATGGCTCGAAAGTACTAATCGCGACGGACGGCGAGTTGTAATCGAAGCACGGGCTGAGCCGGACGCATCAGGCGTCCGGTTCGGATTGGGGGAATATGACGACAACTGGTCCGACCCATCAGACGACGCCGGCAACACCAGCCATAGCCGGCGCGCAAGCGCCGCTGAGTGCGGGCGCCGCATGGGGCCGCGATGCCCTGGCATCCCTCGTCGTCTTCCTGGTTGCGCTGCCGCTGTGCATGGGCGTGGCCATCGCCTCCGGGCTATCGCCGACAGCCGGCATCATCACCGGCATCGTCGGCGGCATCATTGTCGGCTTTCTTGCCGGCTCGCCGTTGCAGGTCAGCGGTCCGGCCGCAGGGCTCACCGTGCTCGTCTGGCAGCTCGTGCAGCAGCATGGCCTGGAGATGCTCGGCGTTATCGTGCTCTTCGCCGGCCTCATTCAGCTGCTGGCCGGATTTCTCAAGCTCGGCCAATGGTTCCGCGCCGTTTCGCCGGCGGTCATTCACGGCATGCTGGCCGGCATCGGCGTGCTGATCCTGGCGTCGCAATTCCACGTCATGCTCGATTTCAAGCCGATTGGAACGGGAATTCAGAACCTCGCCGGCATTCCGGCAGCGCTGATGGCGGCGATCAGCGCCGGCGATTTCCACCTGACGGCCGGCGGCGTTGGTCTGCTGACCATCGTCAGCATTGTCGCCTGGAGCATGTTGGCGCCGAAATCGTTGAAGGCCGTACCCGCGCCGCTCGTCGGCGTCGTGATTGCAATGATCGCGGCCGCCGTTCTCAAGATCGACGCCATCAAGTTCGTCGAGGTGCCGGACAACATCTGGTCGGTCACGATCTGGCCGACGCCCGAACGGTTGCTGCGCATCATCGAGCCCGCCATTCTGGTCGGCGCGATTTCCATCGCGTTCATTGCCAGCGCGGAAACGCTGCTGTGCGCCACGGCTGTCGATCAGATGCATCGCGGCGAGCGCACCAAATACGACAAGGAACTGACCGCCCAGGGCATCGGCAACGCCATTTGCGGCATGCTCGGCGTGCTGCCAATGACGGGCGTCATCGTGCGCTCTTCGGCCAACGTGGAAGCCGGCGCCGTCAGTCGAAATTCGGCGATCCTGCACGGCATCTGGCTGCTGCTCTTCGCCAGCGTCTTGCCCTGGGCACTGCGCTACATCCCGGTCTCGGCGCTTGCAGCCGTTCTGGTGTTCACCGGCTACAAACTCGCCTACCCGAAAATCGTACCGAAGCTGATGGAATATGGCCGCGCCGAAGTCGCCATCTATGTCATCACCGTGCTGACCATCGTCTTCACCGATCTGTTGAAGGGCGTGGTGCTCGGCCTCGTGCTCTCGCTCGGCAAGCTGCTGTACGTGTTCTCAAAGCTCAATGTGCGCAAGGAGAGTGCGGCGGGCTCCAACCGCGTCGACATCCATCTTGACGGATCAGCGACATTGATCGGGCTGCCAAAGCTTGCGAGCGCGCTCGAAAGCGTCAAGCCGGGTTCGGACGTGCACGTTCACATCGGTGATCTGACCTACATCGATCACGCCTGTCTCGATCTGATGTCCAACTGGGATCGCCAGCACAAGGGCATGGGCGGATCGCTGACGGTCGAGTGGTCAGAGCTTGCCGACAAGTACCACCGGCAGCACGGCACGGGCGCCCACGCACCCTCGAAGGCCAGTCGCGCCTAGTCGGGTACCCACGCAGGACTGGCAATCTCGCCGGGTTGCTCTGCTGATGTGCAGGCGGCTCATGCCACTTTGTGCTAATCGCGGCGCTATGCGTCTGTTTTACATCAGAAAAACATGGTCGATCCGCGCCTGATGCGGCGATCAGACCTGCGCCTTCGGCTTGCGATGGCGCACCTGATCCCATAGATTAGAACTATTCTAAATATGTTGCCCGGCAGGTGTCCGGCACGTTGGAGCAAGCCATGCGGCGTTTTTCCGAACTCACCGAGCGCGAGATCCTGGCGCTGGCCATTTCACTCGAGGAAGAGCATGGCCGCATCTATGCGGAGTACGCGACAGGGCTGTCCGAGAGCTTCCCGGCGTCGGCCGGCATTTTCACCGAGATGGCCGAGGAAGAGAACGAACACCGGCGCTGGCTGATCGATCTCTTCCGGCAAAAATTCGGCGAGCACATTCCGCTCATTCGCCGGCAGGATGTCGCCGGGTTCGTGCGCCATGAACCGATCTGGATGGTGCGTCCGCTGGGGCTGGAGAAAGTCCGCGCGCAGGCGACAGCCATCGAATCCGAGACGCGGCAGTTCTATCGCTCGGCGCTTGAACGGACGACCGACGCCGCTATGCGCAAGCTGCTCGGTGATCTCGTTGCTGCCGAGGACAAACACGTCAGCGTGGCTCAGCAGCTTTCAGAAAGCTCGCTCTCGGCCGACGTCAAAGATACGGAAGCCGATACCGAACGCCGCCAGTTCGTGCTGCAATATGTGCAGCCCGGCCTGACGGGATTGATCGACGGATCGGTGTCGACGCTGGCGCCGATTTTCGCCGCTGCGTTCGCGACGCAAAATACCTGGGACACGTTTCTCGTTGGCATGGCCGCATCCATCGGCGCCGGCATATCGATGGGCATCGCGGAAGCGATGGCGGATGACGGCATGATCTCGGGCCGCGGGCATCCCTGGATGCGCGGCACCATCACCGGCATCATGACCACCATCGGCGGGCTCGGCCACACGCTGCCCTATCTCATTCCCGATTTCTGGACCGCGACGTCTCTTGCGATTGTCATTGTGCTGATCGAACTTTGGATCATCGCATGGGTGCGGGCGCGCTATATGGATTCGCCCTTCTGGCGTGCGGCGGGCGAGGTGGTGCTCGGCGGCCTCGTCGTGTTTGCGGTCGGCATTCTGATCGGCAGCGCATAGCCGGTTCGACGTCTCGTGACGGCGCATCGCAGCCCGCGTGCGGGTGCCCGTCTCATTGGCGGCACTAATTGGCAGAGCAGCGCGAGTTTGTAGCTAAAGCCTCAACTCCGCCACTTTCCCTTGACGCCATCGGCAAGGCCGTCAAACTGCGGCCGCGGATCAACCATCGCGGGCTATTTCCTTCATGCGCAAGTCTTTTGCCGTTCTCACCCTGTCACTCATGACATGGGCGCCAAGTATTTCGCCCGCAAACGCTCAGCACGCGCCCGTGCCGGAATCCAAGCCGCGCAATTGTCAGAACACGGAAGCCTTCCCGCGCTGGGTCGAGCGCTTCAAGAAGGAAGCCATCGCAGAGGGCATCAAGCCGTCGACGATCGAGGCGACAATCGGCGGCATGACGCCCGACATGGGCGTCGTCTCCCGCGACCGCAAGCAGAGCTTCTTCTCGCAGACCTTCATCGATTTCTACAGCAAGCTCGCCACCAACAACCGCTTTCAGACGGGACGATCGTACCTGCAAAAGCACAAGGCGCTGTTCGATCGCGCCGAAAAGGAATACGGCGTGCCCGGCGCCGTCATCACCGGATTTTGGGCGCTCGAAAGTGATTTCGGCATCGGCATGGGTAACCTGCCGGTCATGCGGTCACTCTTGACGCTGGCATGGGATTGCCGCCGCGGCGAACTCTTCCGCGAGGAATTGAAGGGCGCCATGAAGATCATCGAACGCGGCTATCTGCGCGCTGACGAGATGATTGGTTCGTGGGCGGGGGAGCTTGGCCAGACCCAGTTCCTGCCGCGTCACTATCTCAACTACGCGGTCGATTACGATAATGACGGCCGCCGCGATCTGATGACCGATATTCCCGACATCATCGGCTCGACCGCCAACTTCATCAACAGTCTGGGCTGGAAGCGCGGCGAACCATGGCTGGCTGAAGTTCAGCTCACGGCCGAACTGCCGTGGGATCAGGCGGATCTCGAGATCGAGCACACGCGCGCCGAGTGGGTGAAATGGGGCGTCGAGGGCGTTGGCGCGCCGCTGCCAGCCGACACGCTGAAAGCGTCGCTGCTGCTGCCGATGGGCCGCAAAGGGCCGGCGTTCCTGGCCTATCCGAATTTCCGCGTCTATCTGCAGTGGAACCAGTCTCTCACCTACGCAACGACGGCGGCGCATCTTGCGGCGCGCATTGCGGGTGCTCCGGCCATCAATCGCGCGCGCGCCGATGGCATCGCGTCGCTCGGGTATGAGCAGCTAAAGGAACTGCAGGTTATTTTGACCAAGCGCGGCTTCGATGTCGGCGAGGCGGACGGCAAACTCGGCGCCGGCACGCGCAAGGCCGTGAAGCAGATGCAGGCAAAGCTCGGCTTTCCGGCCGACAGCTATCCGACACCGGACCTCCTGGCAGCACTGCGCGCGGCCCGCTGAAGGCTGGCTCGAACACGGGACCGGGGCCGGTCGAAAATCGACCGGCCAGTCTTGTTGAGTCGCCTTTAGTGCAGCTTCACTTGCGGCTCGGTCCGCTGCGTAATCAGGCGTGACAGCGTATCGAGCGCGACCTTGACCGGTCCGTGCAGCGCCATCTCGTGCATCTTGTAGAGCGAGCGGTACATCATTTTCGCGAACCAGCCCTCGATCCGCATCGACTTGCCGGACACGAAGCCCATCAGACTGCCAACCGTCGAATAGTGACCGAGCGACACGAGCGATCCGAAGTCGCGATACTTGAACGCTTCGAGGGGCTCGCCTTTGATGCGGCGCTGCAATTGGCGCAGGATGTGGCTTGCTTGCTGATGCGCGGCCTGAGCCCGCGGCGGGATCGGTGCGGTCTCGCCTTCCGGAACAAGGTATGATGCGTCGCCGAGCACGAACACATCGTCATCGCGCGTCGATTGCAGCGTTGGGCGCACGACGAGCGTGTTCATGCGGCTGACTTCGAGCCCATCGAGATGCGACAGCACGTCCGGGCCTTTGACGCCTGCCGCCCAGACGACGAGTTCCGACGGCACGACATCGCCGTTGGCCAGCGATACGCCGTCCTTGGTGACGCCCGTGACGCGGCT
>JBOFCQ010000073.1:0-3429 GCA_051646145.1 Hyphomicrobium sp. | reverse complement strand
GATGGCGAAAGATCTCGCCTTCGCCGGCGAGCGGCGCGGCTTTGCTTTCGGCTGAAACCTGCAGATCGCTGCAGCGCTTCCAAGAGGCGGCGATGTCCGTTCTCAGGCCTTCGGAAACATCGCCGCGCTCGACGAATTTCTCCCAGGCCCGGCGCACACCTCTTTGATCGATTTCACGTCCCATCGCGTTGAAGTCCTGATTGAACTTGAATCTGCGACTGCGAAAAAATCAATTGAATGAATAGGCACACCGAGCACACATCTCAACCGAGCCCGATCCGCATTCGGCGGGCACACTGCGCATCTCTACCTAGCATGCGCGACGATAGTTGCCGTCTCAGTCAAATATTGTAAAGGCCAAATCCTTGTGAACGGCGCTTCACTTGCAGTGTGTTTAAGACGTCCGCAGAACCAAAACGACGTCATCGTCGGCGCTCCGATCAAGCCAAGCATTGGCCGGTGACGCGTGATGGGCTCTCCATGAGCGTCCTTGCGTGCTCATGTAACTCCGCACTCTGCCATCTGTGCGCTCATAGCATCTAAAGCGCTGCACAGCGTTTTGTGCGTGTGCGAGACGCGCGCGTGTTTGCCGCCGCTCCATCGCACTGCAGCGCAAATGAGTGTGCAGATGCGATTGAATGACGTGCATCGCACCATGCTCCGTCTCGTCACAACCGTTGCAACAACGGCTGTTGATCTGAGCAACAAATTTTCCGCCGAAATATTCTGAATATCTACGCGAAATCAGCCTCTTATTTCGTTGGCATGGCGATTGCTATTGAGGAAAGCAATACGGCGCCTGTGGTGGGCGACCAAAGAAACGCATGGGGCTGGAGATATGAAGGCGGCTGTACTGCACCGCTACGACGAGAGGCTGACTGCCGCTCAGTTCGTAACTTACGAAGATGTCGCCGATCCCAAAATTAAAACTCCGACGGATGTCATCGTGCGCATCGGCGGAGCCGGCGTGTGCCGCACGGACCTGCACATTGTCGAAGGGATTTGGCGCGAAAAGTCATCCGTCGCGCTGCCCTACATCATGGGGCACGAGAACGCCGGATGGGTTGAAGCTGTCGGCTCCGCCGTCGCCGGCGTCAGAGTCGGCGATCCGGTCATCTGCCACCCGCTGGTGACAAGCGGCCATTGCCTTGCGTGCCGGCGCGGCAATGACATGCACGCCGTCGAGAGTTCGTTTCCAGGGATCAACGCCAACGGCGGGTATGCAGAATATCTGCTGACCGGCGAACGCTCGCTGATCAAACTTCCAAAGACATTGGCGCCGAAGGATGTGGCGCCCTACACGGACGCCGGACTGACGGCATATCGCGCTGCGAAAAAGGCATCGCGCCACCTTCTTCCCGGCCAATACGCCGTCGTCCTCGGTGTTGGCGGCCTCGGGCACATCGGTGTTCAAGTGTTGCGCGCGCTCTGTGCGGCAGAAATCATTGCCGTCGATCGCTCCGATGGCTCGCTGGCGCTCGCCAAGGAGTGCGGCGCGGATCACCTCGTCAAGGCCAACGGTTTCGAAGTTGATACCGTCTTGCAGTTGACACGCGGTCGCGGCGCGGAAGCCGTTATCGATTTCGTGGGCGAGGGCGACGCCATTGCCAATGGCCTCGCCATGACCGGCAACGACGGGTTCTATTACATCGTCGGCTACGGCGGGCGCATTGATATTCCGACGATCGACATGATCACCTCGGAAAAGACGATCGTCGGCAATCTCGTCGGCACCTACGCTGAATTGACCGAACTGATGGCGCTCGCTGATCGCGGCCGCGTCACACTGAAAACCAAGGAATACAAGCTCAGCGCCGCAAACGATGCGCTTCACGATCTTCACAACGGCAAAATCCACGGCCGCGCGGTGCTGATCCCATGACCAAGTATGCAGCAGGCTTTGGCATGGACGGCCGGGTGCGCGCAGCCACGTCGCTTGTGCTGACGGCGCCGGCCTGGACGCTGTGGACCACTCTGGCGAGGACCGACGTCATGGCAACTTCGGATGACCGCGACCGCATGATGGAACGCCATAGGCTCGTCGTGGCGATGATCGAGGTGAATTCGCAGCAACTGCGCTGCGACAGCGTGGCGGCGGGCCTTGATATCGAGCGGCTGAATGCCGAGCGCGATCTTCTCGTGCACGGCGACACGCAGGACACCCGCGCTGCGCTCACAGCGCTCGAAGCCCGCGTCGCCGATAACGACGCCAAGAAGCGCAAGCTCGCAGCCGAGCGCGATTGGCTCGACACCTCGCTACGCGAATTCGACGCCCAACTCGACCGCGCCCAGGCGCCAACGCCCACCACCAAGAACTGAGGACACGATCATGTCAGCGCATCAGCACACGAGCCACGAAGCGAAGACCGACGCGAACCCCAAAGCGCCTGAATTGAGCGAGGAAGACCGGTCGAAAGACGGCTTTTTCCACGCGGTCGCCGAGCTGTCGAACGCCATGATCGCGGCGCACGGGCGCGACTTTGCGATGGGCGCACTCATTCTTGCGGCGCGTTTTATCGCCGAAAACAAAGCGTTCACGAAATCCGAGCAAGCCACCACGTGCTGCGGCGGCGGGTGCCATGACGGACATCATCACCACTCCTGAATTGACTGCATTTGAAGACGGCGTCTCGCGACGCTGAGCGTGCCGAACGACATCAAAAGACGACCAAGAATGACAAGAGGAGACGACAATGGCAGCAAATCTGACCTTGAATAAGATAACCGGGCAGAAAGGCATATCGATTGCCGATGCCACGGCGCGTATCGCCGACCTCGGATGGACGCCGAGTTTCGTGCAGGAAGCCAAGACCTTCCCGACCGACTACAAGATTTCGAAAGTGCCGCGCGATCCGATGAAGCAGGTCTTGCGCTCGTACTTCCCGATGCAGGAAGAAAAAGACAATCGCGTCTATGGCGCGCTTGATGCGGCGCTGCGCGGCGACATGTTCCGCAACGTCGAGCCGCGTTGGGTCGAATGGATGAAGCTATTTCTCGCCATCATTCCATTCCCGGAAATCTCAGCCGCGCGCTCAATGGCGATGGTGGCACGCTTGGCGCCCGGCGAAGAGCTGCGCACCGGCTTCACCATGCAGATGGTCGATGAGTTCCGCCACTCCACGATCCAGATGAATCTGAAAAAGTGGTACATGGAGAACTACATCGATCCGGCCGGTTTCGACATCACCGAAGCCGCGTTCGGCAAGTGCTATGCAACCACCATCGGGCGTCAGTTCGGCGAAGGGTTCCTGACCGGTGACGCGATCACGGCCGCAAACGTCTATCTGACAGTCGTTGCCGAGACCGCTTTCACCAACACGCTGTTCGTCGCCATGCCATCGGAAGCCGCCCGCAACGGCGACTACGCTTTGCCGACCGTCTTCCTGTCGGTGCAATCGGATGAATCGCGCCACATCGGCAACGGCCATT
>JBOFCQ010000068.1:0-4215 GCA_051646145.1 Hyphomicrobium sp. | reverse complement strand
AGTGGCCGTGCGGGCATCAACATTCTGATACAACGTGATATGTTAGTCGGTACAAAAAGAAAGCCGACATACGTCCATGCAGTCGTGACTAGAAGTGTGAGAGTTCGGTCCGACTTTTGTCGGATCGTGATTTCGCGGTATGGCGATTTCGATCGTATCGGAATGCCGGTCGTGCCGCCGGTTGCGGCGCCATGCGCCGTGCCGTGCGTTCTGAGGTTTGCGGGCGTCATGCTCCGCGGCGCGGTCGGCATCCGGCATTGCTGTCTCGTCGCTCCTGAGCGGTGGAGCGCGCGCAGCCGTTGGGCCGCACGCGCAGGCGGCAGCCGCGACCGCCGCAATCGGCCAAGTGCTTCCCCGAAGTTGGTTTCATTTCAAGGCATTTGAAAGGGCGCGCTCGGCTCGCGCAGAGGCGGCAAAGCTTGGCCCTGCGCGCTTGCGCGGGCTTGACGCCAACCCCTTGTCCAACCTAGAGCGGACGCCTCAGCCCCCATCGAGGATACAGACACATGGCAAGCACCGGCGCAGCGCTGCCGCCACGGGACGCAATGGAATTCGACGTGGTCATCGTCGGCGCGGGACCGGCCGGCCTTGCCGCCGCCATTCGCCTCAAACAGCGGGCTGCTGAAAAAGGCGAAGAGATTTCCGTCGTTGTGCTCGAGAAGGGCTCGGAAGTGGGCGCCCATATTCTCTCCGGCGCGGTGATCGATCCGGTCGGGCTCGATCGGCTGATGCCGGATTGGAAAGCCAAGGGCGCCCCGGTCGATACCGAGGTGACGGAGGATCAGTTCCTCTATCTCGGGCCGGCCGGCGATTTCCGCATTCCGAATTGGCCGATGCCGCGCTTCATGCACAACCACGGCAACTACATCGTCAGTCTCGGCGCGCTGTGCAAATGGCTCGGCGAACAGGCCGCCGAGCTCGGTGTCGAAATCTATCCGGGGTTTGCCGCCGCCGAAGTGCTCTATGACGGCGAGGGCCGCGTGGTCGGCGTGGCGACGGGCGACATGGGCGTTGGCCGCGACGGCGAAATCAAGGACAGCTTCGTGCGCGGCATGGAACTGCGCGGCAAGTACACGCTGATCGGCGAGGGCGCGCGCGGGTCGCTTTCAAAGCAGCTCATCGCCAAGTTTGGACTGGATAAGGGACACGAGCCGCAGAAGTACGGCATCGGCCTCAAAGAGCTGTGGCAGGTGGCGCCCGACAAGCATCGCAAGGGGCTCGTGCAGCACTCGTTCGGATGGCCGCTCGACAACAGCACGGGCGGCGGGTCGTTCCTGTACCACTACGGCGACAACCTGGTGTCGGTCGGCTTCGTCGTGCATCTCAACTACGAGAACCCGTATCTCTCGCCCTACGACGAGTTCCAGCGCTTCAAGACGCATCCGCGCATTCGCGACGTGTTCGAAGGCGGCAAGCGCATCGCTTATGGCGCGCGCGCGATCACCGAAGGCGGCTGGCAGTCGATGCCGGATCTCGTGTTCCCGGGTGGCGCGCTGCTTGGATGCGCCGCCGGCATGGTCAACGTGCCGCGCATCAAGGGCAGCCATAACGCCATGCTGTCGGGCATCGCCGCCGCCGATGCTGTGGTAGCCGCGATCGGCGAAGGACGCGCCAACGATAAGCTCTCAGCCTACGAGAGCGACGTGCGCACCGGCGAGATCGCCGCCGACTTGAAGCGCGTGCGCAACGTGAAGCCGCTGTGGTCGCGCTTTGGCACCACCATCGGCGTGGCGCTTGGCGGCGCCGACATGTGGCTCAACGCGCTGACTGGCGGGTTCGGCCTCGGCTACACGCTGAAGCATGGCAAGACCGACGCTGAGGCAACCGGCAAGGCCCGCCGCTTCAAGCCGATCGCCTATCCCAAGCCCGACGGCAAATTGACGTTCGACAAGCTGACCAACGTGTCCTTCTCCGCGACCAATCACGAGGAGGATCAGCCAGTGCATCTGAAGCTCGCCGACCCCTTCGTGCCGATCATGGAAAATCTGCCGCTCTACGCCGAACCGGCGCAGCGGTATTGCCCGGCCGGCGTTTACGAGATCGTGACCGACAGCACGGGCCAACCGCGGTTCCAGATCAATGCGCAGAACTGCGTCCATTGCAAAACATGCGATATCAAGGACCCGAGCCAGAACATCACCTGGGTATGCCCTGAAGGCGGCGGCGGCCCGAATTACGCGGGAATGTGAGGACAAAGTTATCCCCGCCGCGCCGCCATGAGCAATACTGCGAGCGTGGTTGAGCCGATGGTGACAATGTTGCTGGATATTAATGGATTGCGGGTCGCCAAAGGCCGGGCATGTTGCTAGGCTTGATCAAGCAGGAATCGGCTTTTCAGCCGGGGACAAGGAATGTTGCAATGCGCTATCGGCTAGGACGGCTTGCGTTTTTGGCTGTTGGCCTGTCGGCGATCGGAGTTCTGAGCCCCGCCCCGACGGTCTCGGCGCGCACGCCCGACGAACTCGAGCCCACGCGCTCGCTGCTCGGCAGCTATCTCGCCGGCCGCTTCGCCCGCGGCCAGAGCGACACCGAGCAGGCAGCCAATTTCTACGCCCGCGCGCTGGCGCGTGATCCAACGAACGAAGTGCTGCTCGAACAGTCGTTCCAGATGGAGCTGACGACGGGCAATTGGCAGCGCGCCGTGCCACTCGCCGAACAACTGGCCGCCGGTCAGCAGTCGCATCGCATGTCGCGGTTTCTGCTCGGCGTGACGGCGTTCAAGGCCGGCGCGTTCGCGAAGGCCGAAGAGCATTTCAAGGCGGCGTCTGAAAACCCGATCGGCGAATTGACGAGTGCGATCGCGCTCGGCTGGACACGGTTGGCCGCGGGCGACGTGCCGGGCGCGCTGGCCGCCGTCGAAATGTCGAAGCAGCCCGATTGGGCGCAGTTCTATCTGCGCTACCACAAGGGCCTGATTGCCGACGTTGCCGGCCGCCGCAACGAAGCGCGTCAGGCCTTCGAGAAAATGCATAAGCAGGACAGCCGCACGCTGCGCACGGCGCTGGCCTATGCCTCGCACGCCGCGCACTACGGCGACTTCAAGCTGGCGCGCACCGTGCTCGCCGATCAGTTCGAGAAAGCGCAGGGCGAGCCGCATCCGCTGGCCAAGGATCTGCGCGCGCGGATCGAAGCCAAGCAGAAGGTGGCGTTGACGCTGTCGTCGCCGACGGAAGGGCTGGCGGAAGTGTTCTACGGACTTGGCGAAGCCTTGACCGGCGAGGGCGGTGTCAGCCTCGGCACGATCTATTTGCAGCTCGCGCTCTATGCCAAGCCGGACCACGCGTTTGCGCTCGCCGCGCTGGCCAGCGCCGAGGAAAACGCCCGCCGCTACGAATACGCAATCAAGACCTACGACAAGATCCCGAAGGGTTCAGCGCTGCAGAGCGCGATCGACATTCGCCGCGCGTTCAACCTCAATTCACTGGACAAGGTGGATGAGGCGAAGGCGCTGCTGGAGCTGCTGGTCAAGAAAGATCCGCGCGATGTGCGTCCGCTCGAAGCGCTCGGCAACATCATGCGGTCGCGCAAGGAATATGCCGATGCCGTCGCGTATTTCACGCGCGCATTGGCGCTGATTGCCAAGCCGGATAATCGTCATTGGGGTTACTATTACGCGCGCGGTACGGCCTATGAGCGGCTGAAGAACTGGCCGGCGGCGGAAGCCGACTTCAAGCGGGCGCTGGTTTTGTCGCCTGAACAGCCGCTGGTGCTGAACTATCTCGGCTACTCGTGGATCGATCAGGGCCGCAATCTCAAAGAGGGCATGAAGCTCATCGAGAAGGCCGTGCAGTTGAAGCCGGATGACGGCTACATCGTCGACAGTCTCGGCTGGGCGCACTACAAGCAGGGCAACTTCCGCGAGGCGGTGCGCTATCTCGAACGTGCGGTCGAGATCAAGCCCGAGGACCCAACGCTCAACGACCATCTCGGCGATGCGCTGTGGAAGGTCGGACGCGAGCGCGAGGCGCGCTACCAGTGGGAGCAGGCGCTGTCGCTCGGACCGGAGCCGGAAGACGTCGCGAAGATCAAGGCAAAGCTCGAGAACGGGCTGGCTGTGAAGGCGCAGGCCAAGCAGGTGCCGAAGAAGGACCGTCAGGCGCAGCGCGACGACCTGCCGAAGCGGCCGACGGCGAGCCGTCCGGCGCCGAAGCCGGCCGTCGAGTGAGCGAGGTCGGCGCGCCATGGTGCGGCCGCCACGCGTGACATCGCCTAACG
>JBOFCQ010000009.1:0-13284 GCA_051646145.1 Hyphomicrobium sp. | reverse complement strand
CTTGCTAGAAGGGCGCGAAACGCTTTCAACGGAGTGCCAACGTCATGGCCGTCATTCGTCACGAGTCGTCCGCCGTCTATTCCAAGGTCACGGAGGCCAATGGCCTCATCTTCACGGCCGGCGTCATCCCGACCGATCTGTCGCGGGACTGCGAAGGCCAGACGGCCGAGGTGCTCGCCGAAATCGATCGTCTGCTGGCGCTGTGCGGCAGCGACAAGTCGAAGGTGGCGCAGGCGACCGTGTGGCTGAACGACATCCGTCATCGCGACGCCATGAACAAGGCTTGGAGCGCATGGCTCGGCGGCAAGGATGCGCCGGCGCGCGCCTGTGTCGAAGCCAAGTTGATCGATCCGCGCATGTTGGTCGAGATCAGCGTCGTCGCGTCGAAGTAAGCCGCGCCCGCCGCATTAGTCTCCCTTTCGATCGAACGCCCGCCCAGGGTCTGACGCACGTCGGACCCTGCGTCGGCACGTTGCGCGTGGCTGTGGCGTCTATGCCGCGCCGGCGCAATATCGCGCCGAAACGGCCGCGCGCTCTCGTCCCTTGGCCGTGAATCGGGCAGATAGTTGCGGTTTGACGGTTGAGCGATTTCCGCATCTTGAGGGGTTACAGCAATGATTTCGACATCGATGCGCCTTGCGCTGTTGGCTGTCGGTTGTGCGCTCGTGGTGAGCGCATCGGCGGACGCCGCACCGAAGAAGCCGGTCATGATCGATGCGCCGCACGATGTGCGCGTCGAAGGACGCCGCGTGTGCTTCCTCGACCATGATCACTACGGATCGAGTTCGGGGCAGGCCAACCGCCGCGCGGCGGAAGCGTCGGCCGCGGCGTCGTGGGCGAATTTCGTCGACTTCGAATACGGTTCGGCGTGGGCGAGTTACGTCAAGGCGTCGTCGAAGAAGATGACATGCGAGCAATCGACGTCGGGCTGGGGTTGCAGCCTCGAAGCGCGCCCCTGCCGCTGAAGCGGTTTGCAAGTCCGTAACAGCCGGAGTGCGCGCCGTGACGCCGCGCACGCCAAGGACGACAAAAGAAAAGCCGGTCAACGGATGTTGGCCGGCTTGTTGTTTTGAGCGCGTTGATTTGCGCGTGACGTATCAGTTGCGTCGCTCGCTCAGCGACCGAGCAGCACGCGCGACAGGATGCGCTGAACAAATCCGAGGAACCAGCGCGACAGCACGATCTTCGCAATCCAGCCGAGAACGCCGGTGTTCTTGAAGCCGAGAAGATTGCCTAGGATGGATCGGATGATCTCTTCCAGCGATCCGCCGGTCGGACCGGGAACGCGGGTTCCGCCACGGCGGATGATGTCGGGGAGTTCCGGCAGTTGCGTGGTGCGGCCGCGGCCGAGACCCGGAATGTCGTCGCCCGGCAAGGGCAGCGGGCGGCTGTGCCCGACGGTGCCGCCGATGCCGCCACCGCCGCTGCCGGACGGCTGCGGGAGATCGATGCTCCAATCGTTGGACGGCGGGGAAGCGGGCGGCAAGCGGTCTCCCGGCAACGGCAGCGGGCTTCTGGCGAGCGCTGGAAGTTCGGCGAGTTTGCTCGAGAGAACGGGCGCTGCGCCCTGCTGCAGCGAGCCAACGACCATGCTGGCGATGACCGGCAGCATCTTCTTGACCGTCTCTTCGTTGAGGCCGCTGTCGCGCGCGGCCTTGGCGGCGATGCCGCGACTGATGTGCTTGCTGCCGATCAGAACGTCGAGGATGTGATTGCCGACGGCTGCAAGTTCGGGCGTTGCGAGGCGCTGCGCATCGACCAGCGCGCGGCCGGCGTGCGGTTCGCCCATGACGGTCACGATGTCGGCGATGCCGGCGCGCGACAGCGTGTTGCGTTCGATGCGCTCGGCGAGCGCCTTGACGACGGTATGCACGACAGGTTCGGTGCGGTCGGCGTCGACACCAAACGACGTCGCCAGATTGCGCACGGCTTTGCCGCCCTGTGCGCCTTTGATGATGCTTTCAATCTGCAATGCCGTTCTCCCGACGCGTTACCCATATGAGGGTCTCAATCGCTGTATAGGGGCGCGGGCCAACCTCCGCCAGACGACAATGCGCCGGTCAAACATGCGTTCCGCGTGAGCATAGGGCGTGCGCGCCCGATCGCTGCGAGATGCTACGGCAACCTGGCGTCGCGGAGACGGCATGGACCGGTGTCGCCGGCGTCGAGGAACGCGATCGATCGCGCCGCCAGCGTTAACCATGTCGCGAACATCTCTGGCAGCGCGGGTGAGTGGCCGAGCGCTGAGCGCGCGCACGGATGCGCGGCCGTAAAACCCGCCGCAACGCCCAGCATGCGCGGCATCGTGCGAGCCTCCGCGCCGTCACCCGGTCCTGACGCGCTTCGGCAAGATCGCGGCAACGGCGGCAACGATCGCGACGTTTGGAGGGTTCGCACGCCGGAAACCGCGACTTTCTGCACTAAAAGAGGGCTGTGCCCAGGTTGCAACGGCTAGCCTCTTTTGGCATGGTCCGCCGCGACTCACGCCTTAGTCGAATAAGACGGGTGGCGAGATGAGATGGCAGGGGAAGCAAAGCCATCTCTCCAAGCCAAAGAACTCGGGCCAAAAAGGACCTCGACATGAGCAATATACTCTGGGGGATAATCGCCTGCGGGGCGCTGTCCATCATCTATGCCTATTTCACCGCGCAATCGGTGATGAACTCGGATGCCGGCAATGCCCGCATGCAGGAAATCGCCGGCGCGATCCGTGAAGGCGCGCAGGCCTACCTCAATCGCCAGTACCGCACGATCGGTATCGTCGGCGTCGTCATCTTCGTACTCGCCTACATTCTGCTCGGGCCGCTGGTCGCGCTCGGCTTCCTGATCGGCGCCGTGCTGTCGGGTCTCGCCGGCTACATCGGCATGAACGTCTCGGTGCGCGCCAACGTGCGCACGGCGCAGGCGGCAACGCAGTCGCTGGCCAAGGGCCTCGACATCGCGTTCAAGGCCGGCGCCATCACCGGTATGCTGGTCGCGGGTCTCGCGCTGCTTGGCGTCGCGGTCTACTACATGGTGCTGACCCAGGTGATGGGTTTTGAGCCCGCCAGCCGTCAGGTCGTCGATGCGCTCGTCGCGCTCGGCTTCGGTGCATCGTTGATCTCGATCTTCGCCCGTCTCGGCGGCGGCATCTTCACCAAGGGTGCGGATGTCGGCGGCGATCTCGTCGGCAAGGTCGAAGCCGGTATTCCGGAAGACGATCCGCGCAACCCGGCAACGATTGCCGATAACGTTGGCGACAACGTCGGCGATTGCGCCGGCATGGCCGCCGACTTGTTCGAGACCTACGCGGTGACGGTTGTCGCCACGATGGTTCTGGCGGCGATCTTCTTCGCCGGTCAGCCCAACCTCGCAGCGCTGATGGTCTATCCGCTGGCCATCTGCGCGGCGTGCATCGTGACCTCGATCATCGGCACGTTCTTCGTCAAGCTCGGCGCCAACGGTTCGATCATGGGTGCGCTCTATAAGGGCGTCATTGCCTCGGCCGTGCTGTCGGTCTTCGGCCTTTGGGGCGCAACGCAGTATGTGCTCGGCGGCTATGGCGTCGTCGGTACGGCGGC
The DNA here is from genome assembly GCA_051646145.1 of Hyphomicrobium sp. Lineage (GTDB taxonomy): Bacteria > Pseudomonadota > Alphaproteobacteria > Rhizobiales > Hyphomicrobiaceae > Hyphomicrobium_B. The sequence goes on along the minus strand of JBOFCQ010000009.1, from coordinate 9,724 downwards.
GGGCCAGGAAATCACCGGCCTCAGCCTGATGTACTGCGGTCTCGTCGGCCTCGCGCTGACCGGCCTCATCGTCTGGATCACCGAGTATTACACGGGCATCGGCTATCGCCCGGTGCGCTCGATCAGCCAGGCCTCCGTCACGGGTCACGGTACGAACGTCATTCAGGGTCTCGCGGTTTCGCTCGAAGCCTGCGCCCTGCCGACGCTCGCCATCGTGGCCGGCATCCTGCTGACCTATAACCTCGGCGGCCTGTTCGGCACGGCGATCGCAACGACAACCATGCTCGGCCTCGCCGGCATGATCGTGGCGCTCGACGCGTTCGGCCCTGTCACCGACAACGCCGGCGGCATCGCCGAAATGGCCGGCCTGCCGAAGGAAGTGCGCCGTTCGACCGATGCGCTCGACGCGGTTGGCAACACGACCAAGGCCGTCACCAAGGGCTATGCGATCGGTTCGGCCGGTCTTGGCGCGCTGGTGCTGTTTGCAGCCTATAACTACGACTTGCAGCACTTCATCAATGAAGCCAACAAGCCGGGCGCGACCTCGTTCCAGTTCTTCAAGGACGTGAAGATCAACTTCGGTCTTGATAACCCCTACGTCGTCGCCGGCCTTCTGCTCGGCGGTCTCATTCCCTACCTCTTCGGCGGTATGGGCATGACGGCTGTCGGCCGCGCAGCCGGATCGATCGTTGAAGAAGTGCGTCGCCAGTTCAAAGCCGACCCGGGCATCATGAAGGGCACCTCGAAGCCCGACTACGCCCGCGCCGTCGACCTGCTGACGAAGGCCGCCATCAAGGAAATGGTGATCCCGTCACTGCTGCCGGTGCTCTCGCCCATCTTGCTGTTCGTCGTCATCAACGCCATCGCCGGCAAGGGCGAAGCGTTCTCGGCTGTCGGCGCCATGCTGCTCGGCGTGATCGTGACCGGCATCTTCGTCGCCATCTCGATGACGTCCGGTGGCGGCGCTTGGGACAACGCGAAGAAGAGCTTCGAAGACGGCTTCGTCGACAAGGACGGCGTCAAGCACCTCAAAGGTTCTGAAGCGCATAAGGCGTCCGTCACCGGCGACACGGTTGGCGATCCCTACAAGGATACCGCTGGTCCGGCCGTCAATCCGGCGATCAAGATCACCAACATCGTGGCGTTGCTGCTGTTGGCTGTTCTCGCTCACGGCTAAGGCGGGTCGGTTCTCTCGAACCTAACCACTGACCAAACGGAAGGCCCCGCAGCTCACGCTACGGGGCCTTTCTGTTGTACCGGTTGCGTTGCGTCGGTGTGCGCATCTCTGGCGCGGCCATGTCAGGTGCGCGCCATCTTCTTCGGCTTCGCGGCAGCCTTTCGCGGTGCGCGTCCGCCGCCGTTGATCGAGCCGACCGCCATATTCGTCAACTTGCTGTTGGCCGCCTTCTCCTGGTCGAGGATCTGCGTCAGCAGATCGTGCGCCTCGGTTTCGCCGAGCGCCTTCGCCCACTCACGCAAGGTGCCGTAGCGCGCGATTTCATAATGCTCGATCGCCTGACAGCAGCCGATGATGGCGGCGTCGGCGGCCGAGCCTTTGTCCAATTCTTCGATGAGGCCGTCGGTTTCCTTGATCAGGCCCTCGATGGCGTCGCACTTCTCGCCGGCCGGCTTCTGGCCGATGGCCTTGAAGACCTGCTTCAAGATCTCGACCTGACCTTCGGTTTCCGCGTGATGCTCGCGCAGGCCCTTCTTCAGCTCGGCGTTCGAGGCGAACGAAATGACTTTCGGCAGCGATTGGAGAATGGCGTTTTCGGCGTAATAGACGTCTTCGAGCGTGTGCTGGAAAACTTCGGTCAGGTTGGTCATGACAACAACTTTCGATGGCGCTGAGGCTGGTCCGCTGACATTCCAGAACGATCGCTGGACAGGTGTCGCGGGCTGCGATGGGATTTGGAAATCCGCCGGACTGCACCAGCGGATTTCCGGAGTGTGTCGTCACGCACCAAGATGCTTCACGCAGCAAGCGTACGCATCGTATGAGGTGCGCCGCCTTTAGCCGAAGCGGCGACGGCGGGCGGCGTCGTCGTCACGTTCATCCGCACGTTCGTCCAGTGGGCGATAGTCGGGAGCCTGCGGATCGAACCCCGTCCAGCCGCTGTCGCGGTAGATGGCGCGACGGTCTTCGACATTGATCGGCCCATAGCCGTCGAGCACGGCATTGATGCGATCCGCGGAAACGGCGTCGGTGCGCACCGTGACGAGCGTGCCGCCGCGGCGCACGGCTTCGGAGAAGACATGCGCGTCTTCTTCCGATGTGCCGGCGTCAACGAGGGCGCCGACGATGCCGCCAGCGGCCGAACCGGCGATTGCGCCGAGCGCAGTTGAAGCCAGCCAGCCTGCGGCGACGACCGGTCCGAGGCCCGGGATGGCCATGATGCCGAGGCCCGCGAGCAAGCCCGCGCCGCCGCCGAGTGCCGCGCCGAGGCCGGCGCCGGAACTCGTAGCCGAACCGTCGTCGGCGTAATCGGCTTCACGCCGATCGTCGGCGCGTGCGCCCGTATTGGCGATGACGCTGATGTCGCTCGACGGAATGCCCGCCGCTTCGAGATCGCGCACGGCGCGTTCGGCCTGTGCGTGGGTGTCATAAACCCTGCTGAATGTCGTCATGATTGAATCTCCTTTGATAGTAATTGAGCGCACCGCGCATTACTTCGCGACGACGTTGCCTTTGAAGTCGATGGCGACCTGAACGGACTTTTCGCCCTCGATGGCGGTGCCGCGCCAAATGCCGTCGGCATCCTTGGCGAGTTTCGACACGCTGGTCAGACCGGCGCTCATGGCGCGGTCTTTAGCCTGGGCTTCAGTGAAGCTGTTTGCGCCTTTGAAAGGTGCGTCCGGCTCGGCGACGGCTGTCTTGAACACGCCGTCCTTGCAATGCGTCATAAATGTCGCCTGATCGAGCTTGCCGTCGGTGACAGGCTTATTGGCAACGCGCAAGGCTGCATGAATGCGGGCGGCTTCGGTGTCGCTGACAGTGCCGTCGGCATTGGTATCAGCGGTCTTCCACTTGGCGGCGCATTGATCTTCCGTTTCGGCAAACGCCGGCGCGGACATCGCCATCGGCATCATCGCCATGGCTGCAAAAAGTACTCGTCTCATGGTCGTCTCCATCGCAGTTGAGCCTTATGGGTTGGCTGCGAGGAGAACGTGCTGTTTCTGCGATGGTTCCGATATTTGTCGCGCGATGTGCACGCAATGGCCGCAGCACTCAGTCGGCGCGAACGTGTGCATCGGGCCCGCCGTCGGCCGTTGCCGTTGCACTTGCCTGCGCGATGAGCGCGCGCACCGTGTCGAGACGATCGGCCTCTGCGGCGGGCTTGTCCCATCGAATGCGATGAATGCGCGGAAAGCGCATGGCGACGCCGGATTTGTGGCGCGTAGAAAGCTGCACCGCGTCAAAGGCGACTTCGAGAACAAGGCCGGGCGACACAGCGCGCACGGGGCCGAATGTTTCAGTGGTGTTGGCTCTGATCCAGGTGTCGAGCTGGCGCAATTCGGCGTCCGTGAAGCCGGAATAGGCCTTGCCGACGGGGACGAGTTCGCCTGCGCCATTGGCTCCATCGCGCCAGACGCCGAACGTGTAATCGGAATAGAACGACGAGCGTTTGCCGGAACCGCGCTGGGCATACATCAAGACGCAATCGAGCGTCAGCGCGGCGCGCTTCCATTTCCACCATTGGCCTTTGACGCGGCCGGCCTGATAGGCGCTGTCCTTGCGCTTCAGCATCAAGCCTTCGATGCCGTCGGCGCGCGCGTTGGACCAGAGCGCGTTGAGGTCGTCGAAGGTTGCAAACGGTATCGGTTGTGACAGGTCGGTGTGTGCCGGGCGATGCGCGTCGAACCAGCGTTCGAGGCGTTGGCGCCGCGCCGTCAAAGGCAGAGCTCGCAGGTCGTCATCGCCGTCAACGAGCAGATCGTACAGGCGCACGTGCGCCGGGAATGCGGAAGCGAGGCGTGCGGACACGGCCTTGCGATTGAGGCGCTGCTGGAGGTCGTTGAACGGCGCAATGACGCCCTCGCGCATGACCAGCAATTCGCCATCGACGACGCACGCGCGTCCGGCATAGGCGGCTTGGATCTCCGGGAATGCGGCCGAGACATCGTCGCCTTGGCGCGAGAACATGCGGACGGCGCCGCCCCGCGCCGAGATCTGAATGCGGATGCCGTCCCATTTCCACTCGGCGACGTGATCGTCGGCAACAAGGCGCGGCCAGTCCGCGTCCTCAATCGGGTGGGCCAGCATGACGGGGCGGAAAACCGGTTTAGCGTGCGTATCGGGTTTATCGGCGCGGCCTTCGAGCCAGGCGAAGAGATCGACATAGGGCGCATCGAGCGCGTGCCAGATCTCCTCGATCTCGTCGACCTCGCGGCCGAACGCCTGCGCCAGCGCCGTGCGCGCCAGCCGTGCCGAGACGCCAACGCGGGGCGCGCCGCCGAGAAGTTTCAGCAATGCCCAGCGGCCCGAGGGATCGAGCGTATCCAGAAATCCTTTCAAGATTTCCATGCGCCCCGCCGAAGTGCCGGCGCGCAGATCGTCGACGACCTGCGCCAGCGTTGGCGCCGCGGCGTGATTGGAGGGCGTATCGGGCCAAAGCAACGCGACAGTCTCGGCGGTATCGCCGACGTAATCGCGCGACAGTTTGTAGAGAACGGGATCGACGAAGCGGCCAGTCAGATCGGTGAGGATGCGGCGCAGCGGCAGACGCACTGGAACGCCGTCGGTGAGGGCGGCGAGCGCGTAGCCGCGATCGGGATCGGCGGTCGCGCGGAAATAGGCTGCGAGCAGCGCGATCTTGCGATTGCGGCTTTGCGTGTAGACGAGCCCATCGAGGAGGTCGGCAAACGCGCGCATGGCTATTCCGCCTCTTCGTCGCGGCCGACGAGCGCCAGCGCTTTGGCGCGCCGCCCGAGCGATGCAAGATGATGCACGAGAGCATCGTCGCGACCATGCGTGACCCAGGTTTCCTCGGCACCGGTTTCAAGGATGGTGTCGATCAGTTCCGGCCAATCGACGTGATCGGAAATGACGAGCGGCAGTTCAACGCCGCGCTGGCGCGCACGACCGCGCACGCGCATCCAGCCGCTGGCAAATGCCGCGACCGGATCGGCGAAGCGGCGCGACCAGCGATCCGCAAGCGCACTCGGCGGGCAGAGCACGATGGCGCCGGCCATCGCCTTCGGATCGGCGCTGGTGGCGGCCGCGAGACGGCCGAGGTCTTGACCGTGCGCGACGTAGAGGTCGGTCAGCGCGGTGACGGCGCCGTGCAGGTAGATCGTGTCGTCGTAGCCGGCGTCGCGCAGCAGCTTGATCACCCGCTGACACTTGCCAAGCCCGTAAGCGCCGACGAGATGCGTGCGCTCAGGCTGTAGGGCCAGCGAGGTGAGCAGCTTGCGAATTTCAAACGCCGCCGGGCCATGCCGGAAAACCGGCAGCGCGAACGTCGCTTCGGTGACGAAAACGTCGCAGGGCACGACCTCGAACGGCAGACAGGTGGGATCGGCGGCGCGCTTGTAATCGCCCGACACGACGATGCGCTGGCCGCGCCACGTCAACACGATCTGTGCCGAGCCGAGAATATGCCCGGCCGGCACGAGGCTGACGTCGACGCCGTTAATGGTCCGCGATTGGCGCAGAGGCTCAGCTTCGAACGTCTGCGCCGAGCCGGCGCCGTAACGCACCTTCATGATGGCAATGGTTTCAGCGGTCGCGAGGACCGCGCCATGGCCCGAGCGTGCGTGGTCGGAGTGGCCGTGCGTGATGACGGCACGATCGACCGGACGATGCGGGTCGATATAAAACCCGCCCGGCTCGCAGTAGAGGCCGTGCTCTGTCGGATAAAGCCAGGATGCGGCGGCGGCGGTGCGTTGGGTCATGACGGTCCGGTTGCGCTCGCCCATAAGTTGGGTCGGTGGGCGCCGGTTTGCAACCATCGTTCGCAGAACGCCGGCATGGGGGCAGGAGCTGGGCCACCATCAGTTGAGCGACCATGCGCGCTGTGCGGCTGAAGGGAACTTTGCTGGATGCTGTCGCGTTGAGCCCCTTGAAAACTCATACCGTCATATTTGCAAAGGGGCGTTCCATGACATCGCTTGCCGCAGCCAAATCGCAGAAGTTCCACGTCGAGACGGCGACCGATGCGGCGTCAGACGCCGTGCGGTCGGCGAAATCCTCGGTCGAGACGGCGCTAAATTCGGTTGCAACCGATGCCAGCGCCGCGGCCGGCGATCTTGTTGCTGCCTTGAAGCAGACGATTGAAAAGAACCCGACGGCGGCTTTGGCGGCTGTCACGGCGCTCGGCTTCGTTGCCGCGCTGGCAATCATGCCGAGCCGCAACGCGCAGATGCCGAAGTATCAGAAGATGCAACGCGAGTTTGGCCGTCAGGCGAAAGAGTTGCGCAAGACCGTGCGCCAGGAACTGCGCCAAAGCGGCATCGAAAATCGTGTCGATAGCTTTGCGCAGTTCCTGAATTCCGCCGAGATCAAGCAGCTTCTGCAGCCGTTTCTCGATCAGGGTGTGAACCTCGCCACGCAGGCGAAGGACAAGATCCAGGCGACGCTGAAGAGCGCGTGATCGGTAAGAGTGTTTGAATACCGCTTAAGCCGCATCATATCGCGATACGCCAATCAGGCGCTGCATTCATGTGGCGCCTGATTGCGTTTGTGCGCACCTAACCGAGCTTCCAAACTTCTTCCTTGACGCGGATGTCGGCAATCATGCGGTCGAGCAGCAGGCACGTCCGGTTGAAGAGTTCGGAGCCGCGCCGATAATCGGCGCCTGCATAGAAGTCGCAGCGGCCGGCTTTGAAAAGATCGACGCACTTGGCGGCGTTGCCGCCGGGTTCGTGGACCGCGATGGCGTGACCGCCGTTCTTGCGCATCAAGGCCATGCTCGGCACATCGGTATCGCCGTCGCCGAAATAGATCATGTTCGAGAACGGGATCGGGCGCGCATCTTCCGGCATGTGGCTGTTGATGCTTTCGCCCAGATCCTCGATGCCCTTGTTGATGCGGAACAGATACTGCGTCTTGCCGGTGTCGGTGATGACCCGCTTGGGGAACGGCAAATCGTAGGCGTCGAACCAGTACTCGCTGGCGAAGACGCGCGCGAAACGCGTGTAGATCGGCGTGCCTTCAATGATTTCGGTGAGCCCGGACGAGACGAGATAGTGTTTGATCTCGACACCATGGGTTTCAGCGCGCAGCGACACGTATTTTTCGATGTCGTCGAACCACGTCGCAACACCGGCATAGAGCTCGACGTCCTTGCCTTGCGCGACGAGATCCTTGCGGTCGATGCGCAGGCCGCGCTCCTTGGCCTTCTTGTACATCAGGTGCATGTAGGTGATGAGCGGATCGGCCTGCTGTTCGCGCGCCACGCGCGTGCACTCCGCCCAGAAGTCGGCGGCCTTGATGCCGAGCTGAGGCAGAAACGCGTATTCCTGCATCGGACGCGGCGAGAGCGTGCCGTCGAAATCATAGACGAGCGCGATCGTCTTTTTCGTGAAGCCAGGGCGTGCGGCGGGCGCGGCCGCAACGGCGCGCGGCGCCGCATTGTTGGCATGTGCGGCTTTCGGGCGGCGCGTTGCGGCGGCGGGCGCGGCGCCTGGCGTTTTCGCTGACGCTGACGCTGACGCTGACGCTTCCGCAATCGCTTTCGCTGGCGCAGCGCGTGACGCCGGCCGCTTGCCGCGAGGGGCGCTCGGTGCCTCAACACCTTCGACCGGCGACGCGTTCTCCGGCTTCACCGCGTGCCGCTGTGCCGATGCTTTTTCGACCATGACGCCTGCTCCAGGAATTGACGATCTGTAGCGGCAACTGAAGCCTGATTCGCAGGGCGGGATGAAGGCTCGCGCCGCTGAAAGCGGTGCATGCGCGGCAATTGCGACCGCGAGAATTCGGGCTTAGGCTTGGCCGATGTCGAGAATGAACCCGTCGGCCAATTGTAAAAGGCGCCTGCCGCTCATCGCGGGGGCGATGGTGGCGCTGCCGGCCGCGGCGCACGCGAACGTCGTGTGGCCGGGCCTTGTCATCGGCTGGTCGACATTGCTGTGGGCCATACCCGTTGGCCTGCTGCTCGAATATTTCGTCGTGCAGAAATGGCTGCTGCCGAACGATGCGGGACGCGCGGTGATCGTCGCCAACATCGTATCGGCGCTGGCGGGCATCGTGCTGTATCCGCTGCTGGCATCGTTTGCCGAACTCGTGCCGCAAATCGCGTTGACGCCGCCGGAGGAGTGGACGCAGGCGTACGGCAACAGCTACGACCGGTTGACGGCCTTGGCGCTGATCCCGCTGGCGGGGCCGGTGAGCGGCCTCATCGAAGCGTATGTCATGCGCGTCAGGCATGGGCTCGACCTGTCGGGCCGAAACCTCAACATCGTCATCGCCGCCAATGTGGCGAGCACCGCCGTTGCCTGCGGCATGGCGATGCTGTTCCTTCGGGGCTGATCACCGAGTTTCGGCATTGCGGTGAGAGCGCGATGCGTTCGACGCCGAGAGCGTGCGTGCTGATCGTCAGGCCTTGGCCTTTTCCGCATCGCCGGCGTGGCCGTGGGTGTGACCATGCGCGTGGTCATGATCGTGATTGTGACCGCAGCCGCCGCGACCTTCGCCGCCGCAGCTTCCGCCGCCACAGCAGCCACCGTCATGGTCGTGGTCATGGGCGTGATGTTCGTGCCCGTGGTCATGCCCGTGATCGTGGTGATGGTGGCCATGATCGTGACTATGATCGTGACCGTGATCATGGCCGCATCCGCAGCCGTCGTGCGCATGTTCCTGCGGATCGACGAGCGTCGCCGCGAGCTTGCGTTCGATGGCGATCGAGGTTTCGCGCGGGCTGTCCTTGTCTTCGAGCGCCAGCGCCATGACTTCAGCGCCGATGCGCAGATCGTCGACCGCGCCGAGGTAGTGGCGGCGTACGCGGCCCTGGCGGTCGAAGATCAGCAGCGCCGGCGTGCCCTGCAGTTCGTAAGCCGCCATTGTAGCGGGAACGCCTTCGCCGTTCGGCTTGTCGTAGGCGACCGGAATATCGATCTTTTCTTTCGACAGGAATTGCTCGACCTTGTCGGGGCCTTGCTTGGCGAAATTCTCGAACGCCATGTGCAGGCCGATCACCGCCACTTCGTCGGTCGCGAAGGCGTGGCGCAGGCGCATGGCTTGCGGCAGTCCGTGCTTTTGCGAGCCGGGGCAGAGCATCTGAAAGATCGCGACCACGACGACCTTGCCGCGGAAGCTCTTCAGCGATGTCTTCGGACTGGCGTTGAACCAGCGGGACGCGACGATCTCGGGCGGGCTTTCGGGATTGAACATGGCGGATGCCTTCCGGTGTTTAAATGTGAGGCGTCTTCTAGCACGATCGTTCGGCGATCGCGCCGGTCTGTCAGTCGCAGCCTTTGGATGGTGGCCGCGGGTTCAGTTGTTCGGCCGTGCGGCAGGCATAGGCCGGAACGGGCGTGCAGGACCCGGCCCCGTCTTTCGGCCGCAGCACCGTGAACGACAGCGGGCAACCGCGCATGACGTTATAGCCGGTGACGCAGCCAAGCGCAGTGCCGATGTCCTGGCCATGGCCGCGCACGGCATTGGCGACCAAATAGCGTTCGAGCCAGCGGCTTTCAACGATGCGCACGCTCGTGCCGGGCGCAAACAGCGCGTCGAGCGATTGGCGGTCGCGCGGGGCGTCGAGCACGAAGGCCGCGGAGGGTT
>JBOFCQ010000005.1:0-5988 GCA_051646145.1 Hyphomicrobium sp. | reverse complement strand
TAGACATCGGCAAGCAGCAGACAGTCGATCAAGGCGCCGTGCTTGGTGCGCTTGGAATTGTCGACGCCGTAGCGCTTGCAAAGGGCATCGAGCGTGTTTGGCCCGGCGGGATGCTTGCGCCGCGCGAGCGCCAGCGTATCGACCACGCGGCCCATCTCGATCGCCGGTTTCGACACGCGGCCGAGTTCGAAATTGAGGAAGCCAATGTCGAAGTTGGCATTGTGAATGACGAGCACATCGCCAGCGATGAAGTTCAAGAACTTGTCGGCGACGGATTCGAATTTCGGCTTGTCCTTGAGGAACGCGGAATTGATGCCGTGCACCGCTTCGGCCTCGGCCGGCACGTCGCGCTCAGGATTGATGAAGGCGTGATATTCGGCACCCGTTGGGATGCGATTGAAAAGTTCGATGCAGCCGATTTCGATCAGCCGATCGCCTTTCTTGAAATCGAAGCCGGTCGTCTCGGTATCGAGCACGATTTCACGCACCGCTTGTATCCCTCTCGTTGCGCCGCCCGATTGTCCCTAACCGCGCGCACGCCAATGGCGATCAAACGCGGTGCCTTTGCGGCCGTCGAGGCGCTCTATGATATCGTCGATTTGCCGGTGACAGGCTGCAACCGATCCGCCGGTGTCCACAATGAAATCGGCGCGTTGGCGCTTCTCGGCATCCGGCATCTGCCGCGCCAGCAGCTTTTCCAGTTTGGCATCCGACATGCCGGGGCGATCCAATAGACGCGCACGCTGCATTGCTGCCGGCGCACTAACAACGATCGTCACGTCAACCGCGGATGCGACTCCGCCTTCAAACAGGAGCGGAATTTCGAGCACGGCCATGGCCGCGCCGCGCGAGAATGCGTCCACGAGAAACGCGCGCTCGGCCTGCTGCACACGCGGATGCACGATGCCTTCCAGCAGAGCCAGTTTTTCGGGCGCCGCGAGCAGCGCCGCCGAAAGCCGCCCGCGATCGACGCCGCCGTCGACGGTCGTTCCCGGAAATGCCGCTTCGATGTCGTCGGCAAGCGGCCCGCGATAGAGATCGTGCACAGCGGCATCGGCGTCGAACACCGGAATGCCCCGCGCGCGAAATCGCGCCGCCGCCGTCGATTTGCCCATGCCCATCGAGCCGGTCAATCCGATGATGAGCATCACGCCCCCTCAATGTCGCGTACGAGCACCGCGCGGAGTTCATCGGTGACAGCCGGGCGAATGCCGAACCAGCGCGCGAACCCGGGCACCGCCTGGTGCAGCAACATGCCAAGACCGTCGACGGTTGCGAGGCCTGCGGTCCGCGCCGCGCGCAGAAACGCCGTTTCCAAGGGCACATATACAATGTCGGCAACGACACAGGCGGGATCGTGGCCGCTGAAATCAATGGCTGGATCACCCTCGCCCTTCATGCCGAGCGTGGTCGTATTGACGACGACGCTCGCCTCTCGCGACATGGCTTCGCGCGTTGACCACTCCATGGCCACGACGCGCGACCCGAAATGGTCGGCAAGGGTTGCGGCTCGCGCCATCGAGCGATTGAAGACGCGCACTTCCGGCACACCGTGATTGAGCAACCCATAAACGATGGCGCGCGCGGCGCCGCCCGCGCCGAGAATGGCCGCAGGGCCGCGTGCTGCCGTCCATTGCGGCGCGCTGACAGTCAGATGGGTCATGAACCCATAGGTATCGGTGTTGGCGCAAGCGATGCGGCCATCTTCGAGCCAGATCGTATTGGCAGCGCCGACGGCCAGCGCCGACTCGTCCTTGATCTTAGCAATCGCAAACGCCGCTTCCTTATGCGGCACGGTGACGTTGCAGCCGGCAAATCCACGCGCCGCCAATGACGCCAAAAAGGCCGGCAACGCTCTGCTTTCAACCGCTTCGCGCGTGTAGAGCCCATTGATGCCATAGGTCTTCAGCCAATGACCGTGGATCAACGGCGAACGCGAATGCGCAATGGGCCAGCCGATAACGCAGGCTTTGATCGGGTTCATGTGGGCAGAACTCCGAACTGACGCAGCGCTGCTAGAAGCGGCAGCAGCGGCATGCCGAGGATCGTGAAATAATCGCCTTCGATGCTGTCGAACAACTGCACCCCGGCGCTTTCGAGCTCGTAGGCTCCGACAGACCGCAACAACGCAGCGCCCGCGTTCTCAACATAGAGATCGAGATAGGCCTCGGAAAACGGCCTGACCGTCAAACGCGCCAGCGCATGATCGGACCAGACGACGCGGCCGTCGCGCGCCAGGGCTACCGCCGAAGTGAGCTCATGCGCTCGCCCGCGCAGCGCCTGCAACGTGGCGCGGGCCTCGTCGCGATTGTGCGCCTTCGAGAAGAGGCGTCCGTCGCACGACAGCACTTGATCCGACCCGATAACGAGCGCGCCCGGATGGCGGCTCGAAACGTCGACCGCTTTCGCGCGGGCCAACGCCAAAGCAACCGCGTCCGGCGCGACGACGGGACTGCTCTGATGCAGCGTTTCGGTCAGCGCGGCTTCATCGATATCGGCCGGCACGATTCTGACGGTCAGTCCTGCGGCTTCGCACATCGCGCGTCGGGCCATGCTGGCCGACGCCAAAATCAAAGGGGTCTCGTCAGGCATTGCCGGGCTCGGCCTCACTCGGCACGCCCGCCTTGCGATCGTGCAGCAGTTTCAGGATCATGGTCGCCGATTCTTCGATCGACCGCCGCGTCACGTCAATGATCGGCCACCCGTTCTTGGCGGCGATCTTGCGGGTGTAGGCGATCTCGGCCGCAATCGCATCGCGATCGAGATAATTGTTGAGATCGCGATCTCCAAGCAGCGCCGCGCGGTTGCGCCGAACTTCCGCAACGCGTTCGGCATTGGCGATGAGGCAGACGATAAACGCCGTGTGCGGCTCCGTCAGCGCAGGCGGCAGGGCAACAGATGGAACAAGCGGCAGGTTGGCCGTCTTGAAGCCGCGCAGCGCCAGATAAATGCTGGTCGGCGTCTTAGACGTCCGCGAGATCCCAAGCACAAGGATATCGGCATCGCTGAGGTTGGTCGGCAGACGTCCATCATCGTGCGCGAGTGTGAAATTCATAGCGTCGATGCGACGGAAATAATCGGCATCGAGCACGTGCTGCCCGGCCACCGTCGGCGTTTGCGGGGCACCGAGATAACTCTCGAAGATCTGCATGATCGGCTGAAGAACGGCGAGGCACGGGATCGCGAGTTGCTTGCAGTGCTGCTCAAGCTCGGTCCCCAGCGCCTTGTTGACCACCGTATAGAGCACGATGCCGGGCGCTTTCTCGATTTCCGCCAACACGCGCTTCAACTGGCGCTGTGTCCGCACCAGGGGATGCATATGCTCGATGGGGCGCACGCGCGGATATTGCACCGCTGCTGCCTTCGCGATCGCGGCCAGCGTTTCGCCCGTCGCATCCGAGACGAGGTGCATATGAAAAAGGCTCGGCGAAACAGGGGTCATGCGGACGAATTTCTCGGCCCAAGACGGGCCTGTATGACATGTTGAAAACCGGACGGGTTTGACGGCCGGATCGGACGGTTGGCGACGGTTGAGACAACAACCCGCCCGTCCTCAACGGTGATACCCACATTTGGCCGAAAGCGAACTGTTTTTCGCTGGAGAGCTCAACCAACAGGGATAACGGATTTGTCCGCAGGTGTTCGGCTGGATGTCCCCAAGCTGCACGTCCCGGTTGCCGCCGCATCTCGCGGCCAAGCCATTGACGCAAAAAACGATTGGATGCCTATTGCCGATCGCTTGCCGGCAACGCTAGATCTCGAGAGACAAACGTGAGGCTGTTGGCAAGCTGTTGACAAATGACCCGTTGGACCCGGATTACCGGAATCCGCAGGGGTAAGAGTCAATAATAAAAACATCTCAAGACTCTTCATTTGAATCTTTAAGTGCAGGGATAAGTGGAATGCTGGGCGGCAAAGAGACTTTCGGCGCCAGACGGTTTTTGGCGCCCTTCGCAGGCAAGCCGACGTCGCCGCCGCCAATCTGGCTGATGCGCCAGGCCGGTCGCTATCTGCCGGAGTATCGGGCGACCCGCGCCGCGGCCGGCAGCTTCCTCGATCTGTGCTACAACCCGGCTCTCGCGGCCGAGGTTACGCTACAGCCGATCCGGCGCTACGGTTTCGACGCCGCGATTTTGTTTTCGGATATTCTCGTCGTTCCCGATGCGCTCGGTCAGACCGTTTCGTTCGTCGAAGGGGAAGGTCCGAAACTTGATCCGATTCGCGATGTCAACGGCTTGCGGCGACTCGATCTCAAGTCTACGAAGGCCAAGTTCGCGCTCGTAGCGGAGACGGTGGCGCGGCTTAGACAGGATCTGCCGAACGAAACAGCTCTCATCGGGTTTTGCGGCGCACCGTGGACGGTTGCGACCTACATGGTGCAGGGCGAAGGGTCGAGCGATCAGCAGGAAGCGCGTTTGTGGGCCTATCGCGATCCCGATGGGTTTCAGTCGCTGATCGACACGCTGGTTGAGGCATCGATCGACTACCTCGATTTGCAGGTGAAGGCCGGCGCCGACTGTCTGCAGATTTTCGATACATGGGCCGGCAGTTTGCCCGACAACGAATTCGACCGCTGGGTCGTGGAACCGACGAAGGCCATTCGCGCCGCCATTCGTGAGCGGCATCCGCGCATTCCGGTCATCGGGTTTCCAAAGGGCGCGGGTCCGGCGGCCGTTTGGTATGTCGCTGAAACCGGCGTCGACGGCATTGGCTGCGATACCGCAACACCGCCCTACATGATGTCGGAGGCCTTCGCCGACGAAGATGTCGTTGTGCAGGGCAATCTCGATCCGCTGCTGCTGGCTGCCGGCGGCGAGGCACTCGACGAGCGTGTCGATGAAATTCTCGATCTGATGGCGGGCAAGCGCTTTATCTTCAATCTCGGCCACGGCATCGTTCCGCAGACGCCGCCCGAAAACGTGGCCCGCCTCGTGGCCCGCGTCCGTGGGGGCGGCATGGCATGACCGCCGGCAAGTCCCCTGGCAAGTCTACCGGCCCGCTGCCCGACCCTGCGCCGTCCGATGCCGCGTCGCCGGCCAAACGCGCGGGTCTTGCGCTCGCGATCACGGCGTTGCTGGCGCTCGTCGCCATCGTCGCGCTCGGTGCGAACGCGTATTTGTGGATCAAAGCGGTGCACGTCGTTGCCATCATCTCGTGGATGGCGGGCATGCTCTATCTGCCGCGGCTCTTCATTTACCATTGCGAGGCTGAGACGGGTTCGCGCCAGTCCGAGACCTTCAAAATCATGGAGCAGCGGCTGCTGCGCATCATCATCAACCCCGCGATGGTGATCTCTTGGGTGTTGGGCTTATGGCTCGGCTGGGCTGGCGGGCATTTCGCGGCGCCTTGGTTTCACGCCAAGCTTGCCCTCGTGCTGGCCCTGAGCGGCGTGCACGGCTATTTCTCCGGTGCCGTGCGCCGCTTTGGCGAGGATCGCAACGACAAGCCGGCGCGCCACTGGCGTCTTTGGAACGAAGCGCCCACGGTACTGATGGTGCTTATTGTCATTCTTGTCATCGTGAAGCCGTTCTAGGGCGGCGCAAATCTCTTTCCGCCCGGCAGCGGATCTGATATAGCTTCGCGCAGATCAGGAGCGGTCTTTGGCGTTCGCACGCCGAAAACTCGTTCCCCGGCCATATCTGTCGATATCGGCCGGGTTCCCGGCGGGGCGCTCTGCCCCTGCCGCTTGTCTCCCCTTACACATCCCCACGTACCCCCAAGATCCGCCACGGTCCCGCATTTCCCGCCAGCCCAGGCCGTGGTTCTTCCGGAGTTTTTCATGAAGGAAATGAAGCTCGAGGACCTTAAGCGGAAATCACCCGCTGAGATGGTCACGTTCGCTGAGGAAGCGGGCGTTGAGAACGCCTCGACATTGCGCAAGCAAGAATTGATGTTCGCCACGCTGAAGCAGCTGGCGAGCCAGGAAATTGAGATTATCGCCACGGGCGTGGTTGAAGTGCTGCAGGACGGCTTCGGCTTCCTGCGCTC
>JBOFCQ010000402.1:0-9453 GCA_051646145.1 Hyphomicrobium sp. | reverse complement strand
GCCTTTGCCGCGCGCGGGCAGATGCTGCCGCCCTACGACACGCGCGAGACTTTGAAGCAACTGGCCGACGCCATCGACACCTACGACGTCGAAACCGTCATCGCGCTCGGCGACAGCTTCCATGACGTTCGCGCCATCGAGCGCATGGCCAAGCCCGACCGCGAGACGCTCGCCATCCTGCAGAGCGACTGCGACTGGATCTGGATCACCGGCAACCACGACCCGGAAATTTCGGACGCGCTCGGCGGCAACGTCGTCACCGAACTGACCGTCGATGGCTTGACGCTCCGCCACGAACCCGCAGCCGGCGCCGTCACCCACGAGATTGCCGGGCATCTCCATCCGGCCGCCCGCCTGGTCATGAACGGCACGGCGCTGCGCCGCCCGTGCTTCGTCGGCAACGGCCGCCGCCTCGTCATGCCGGCGTTCGGTGCTTTCACCGGCGGTCTCAATATTCTGGATGATGCCTTCGCGCCGGTATTTGGCTGCGACGGCATGATGGTTTGGATGCTCGGCCAGGAAGGCCTCTATCCGGTCGCATCGCGTCTGCTGCGCGGCGACTGATCTTTTATCATGTGAAGGCGCGACGCGGGGCCACGGCCTCAGAGCGCCACGCGGCGGAACGCGAAGGCCGCGCCGAGACCGGCTGCCACCGCCAGCAGCACCGTCGCGATACCATAGAGCACGGCATGGCCGCGCGCCGCGTCGTGCAGAAATCGCTCGATGCCAGCGCGTTCCAGCATCACCTCGTTCTTGGATTCGCCGAGGAGTGCGCCGTCGCGGAACAGATAGGTCCGCGTGATCAGTGGCCCGATCGGCACATTCGGCGGCAGTGAAATCGTCGAGCGGAAAAGACTGCGCCCGATGAACGACACACCGTAGTCGGCCTTGATGTACAGCCGCTCGTCCTGCTTGAGCCGCACGATGGCTTCCTTGAAGGCATTCATTTCGTCCGCATCGCTCGGCGTCGTCCGCGTGCCGCCCGCGGGCAGCAGGCGAATATGGGCAAAGCCGATTTCGAGCCGGTTGCGCACGTCGAGATCCGCGACCTCTTCGAGCGGCCGTGTGGACGCGATGGCGTAATAACTCGGGAACGTCGCGAAGCGGACCGACTGGGTGTTGATCCACAGTCCGCCGACATTGGTTTTCTTGCGCACGGTCGCCGGTAGGCGCGTGCCTTCGACAACCACGACAACGTCATAGGTGCCGGCTTCCGCGCTCGGCTGACGGCTGTTCTCAACCGTGCCGAAGACGAGAATTTCCGTGCCGGTGAAACTCGACGTGATGGCGACGCTGCGGGTCGACACATCGACTTCAACGTTCTCACGCTGAGCCAGCGCCGGTGTCACAGCGGCGAACGTCAGCGCCAGCATCAGGCAGAGGATCACGCAAAGGTTGACTGGCATCACGGCGGCGATGTGCGCTCCAAGCCGCCGCCCGTCTCTGACCCACCAACGCCTCATCACCCGCCCCCTTGCCCGACGCGGCTGAACGAAAAGAGGTCGGCGGGCATGGCCACGAGATCATAGGCGACGCGCAGGCACACGACGAGAACGAGCAGCGCCAGCAGCAGCCGCAGTTGTTCGCCGCGCAGCTTTTCGCCGGCCGCACTGCCAAATTGCGCACCGATCACGCCGCCGATCATCAACAGAACGGCCAGCACGATATCGACCGATTTGTTCTGCACCGCGTGCAGAATTGTGGCCGCGGCCGCAACGAACACAATCTGAAACAACGACGTGCCAACGACGACGCTCGTCGACATGCGCAACAGATAGATCATGGCCGGAATGATGACGAAGCCGCCGCCGATGCCCATGATCGCCGACATCAGCCCGGTGAACATGCCGATCAGCACTGGCGGAATGGCGCTGATGTACAGTTTCGAACGGTGAAAGCGCATCTTCAGCGGCAGGCCGTCGATCCAGCTATGCTGACCTGATTTGCGCTGCGACGTCGCCGTGCCGGACTGCACCTTGCGCACGGCGGCGAGGCTTTCGACAAGCATCAGCGCGCCGATGACGCCGAGGAACGTCACATACGTCAACGACAGAACGAGATCAAAGTGCCCGGCGCGGCGCAGCAGGCGTACGATTTCAACGCCGATGACAGTGCCGACGATGCCGCCCGTCAGCATCACCCCGCCCATTTTGATGTCGACGTTGTTGCGCCGGTACTGGGCAACCGCGCCCGACACTGACGAGGCAACGACGTGCGCGGTGCCGGTGCCAACCGCGACCGCCGGCGAGATGCCAAGCAGCATCAACAGCGGCGTCATCAGAAAGTCGCCGCCGACACCGAATAGCCCCGACAGAAAGCCGATGGCCGCGCCAAGCCCCAGGTAGATCACAACCGGAACGGACATTTCCGCGATCGGCAAATAGACGTGCATCACTCGTGCCTGGTCTCAGCGTGGCGTCTTGGTGTGGTGCCGCAGCGCGACGGCCTGATGCGGCCGGCCACAGGTCACGGGCGCGGCCCATGGCGTGTGTCGCGGCGCACTGTTTGCATCGCACACTTGAGCGCCCTCTGCCACTCCCGCAATCGACGAAGACAGCGCCGGCCGCGCTTCGGACGGAAAACGGGCACCCGATGCCGGATGCCCGCTCAATTGTCGATGCTTTGTGCCGCCGCGCGGCCTGCCGATACCCGCTCCGCGCTGGCGCGGAGGCGATGGCCTCAGCCGCTGACGCCGTTGGCCGAATTCTTCTTCCAGGCTTCGCCGGCCGTGCGCGCGTCATTGGCCATCACGTCGTTCGGCTTCGACTTGAAGACGGCCGTCATCTGCTCGGCCGCCGAGATCTCGTCCGCCGTCAGCTTTCCGCGCAGGATATCGCGGCGGCGCACGGCTTCCTTGTCTCCGCCCTTGGCAGCGAGCGTCAGCCACTTGTAGGCCTGCGCCATGCTCTGCTCGACGCCGAGGCCGTTCTCATAGAGCACCGCGAGGTTGAACTGGCTATCCGACAGTCCGCGGTCGGCGGCTTCGTTGAACCACTTGGCGGCGGTGGCATAGTCGGGTGCCGCCTTGTTCTGTCCGGCGCTCAGCACGGCCAGATTGTGCATGGCCTTGATGTTGCCGCGCTCAGCCGCGCGCTGATACCAATCGGTGGCGCGTGCGACATCGGCCTTCACGCCGAGGCCACGCTCATAGAGCGTACCGAGGCGATACTGAGCCTGCACGAAATCCTTGTCGGCGGCGCGCTGATACCACTTGGCCGCTTCCTTGAAGTTCTGGTTGGTGCCCTTGCCCTCGGCCAGGCGGGCGCCGACTTCGAATTCAGCCGACGAATCGCCATTGGCGGCGGCGAGCCGCAGCGACAGCGGGCCGACGCTTGCCGGCGGCAGATCGAGTGCACCGGAGGCCGGCACCGTCATCTTGGCGACGTCGGTCTGGTTGGTGCTGTGCGCGAACGCCTGCGGGTCGATGGCATCCGGCACCAGGGCCGTTTGCGTTGCAGGCAACTGGTCGGCGGCAGCGGCTTGGCCGAGCTTGCTCGACACGCTCGCCATGGCGTGCTGGCGGCGGGCGCGCTGCAGATCGGCGGCGGTGACGTGCTCGTCGGTGTCGACCGTGATGCCCGACAGCGGCACGCTGGTGCCGCCAACGACGATATCGCCCTGAACGATCGCGCCGGTTGTGGTGGCTTCGAAGCTGTTCAACTGATCGGTCGACGGTGCGTTGTCGCCATCATTTTCCGTGTTGGTTGCGGCCTTCGCGCCGGCTTTCGCATCGGCTGCTGAGCTGCCCTTCTGCGATGTCTCGGCCGTGGCTTTGGCGCCCTTGGCGGCGGCCGGTGCGTCGGCGTCGGCGGCTTCGATGGTCGTTGCCGGCGGGCGTGCGCCGCGCGGAATGACGAGCCATGCTCCGCCAGCGATCAGCAGTGCAATGGCAAGCGCCATGACGCGCGGTGTGGCAACGCCACCCGATTTACCGGGAATGGCCTTTGCCGCGCCGGCCTTGCCAGGCTTCGCCGAAGCAGCGCCCGGTGCCGCAGCAGCAGGCAGGTCGCGGGCAGCGCGGTCCGGCACGCGATCCTGCGGGCGATCTTGAGGATTGACGATCAGCACGTCGTCGCCGTCGAGCTTTTCAGCCGCCAGACGCATCTTGGCGCGGCGCGCATCGGCGATGAAATCCTGACGGATCTGATCGGACGGGCGCATCTGCGCGGGCGCAATGTGGGCCACCGACGGCGCGGCGGGCGCGGCGGGCTCTGTGCGAACCTGCGCTGGCGGCACGTCGTGGTGCATCTCGACGTCCATGTCGTCGTGATCGGCCCGGTCGTCGCTCGGCGCGTGAGTGAACGGCGATCCCATGGTCTTGGCTGTTGCGACCGCGGCAATGGCCGCGTCGAGAACGTCGCGGCCGTCGTTGGTGCCGTAGTGCTGCATGCGACCCTGGTCCATGCCGCGCTGCGGTTCGACATTGAAGCGCACTTGCTCGCGCACGTATTCCTGCGGCGCGGCTTGCGCGGCGCTCGCGGCCTGATGCTGATTGAGTTCGATCGCATCCACACGGTCGAGCAGGCGGATCATGGCCTGCTGCAAGGTATCGAGGAGCGCGGTCGTGTTTTCCTCGCCCTGGCGCACGTCCGACATCAAGCGGTGCATGAGCCCCTGCATATCGTCGAGGCCGGGAATGTGGGCCACCGCCGGGGTCGCCGGGATGAGTGCTGCGGTTTCGCGCGCAACGGCACGGGCGAGCGCATCGACGTCGAGCGCGGGCGCCGGTTCAGCGCTCGCCACGGCAGCGCCGCCTGCGAACGCGTTGAAATCGACGCTGCCGAATTTGCCGGCGATGTCGGCCAGTTGTTCTTCAATGCCGTCGAGGCGCTGCAACTGCTGGTGCGTCGCTTCCAGGTGGCCGACGAGTTCGCTCATGTGAGCTTCGATGAGATGCAGCCCTTCAACGTCGGCGCGCACGGCAACCGTGTCCATGCTGGCGTTGAACTGGCGCTCGAACTGCTCCAGGCGCTGGCTCAGAGCAAAGAACGACTGGTCGGGATTGATATCGGCGAGCGACTGCGTGATGCGCTCGGAAATGTCGGCGAACTTGGCTTCGATCCACGTCTGGTCGATGCCGGATGGCGCACGGCCCGTCTCGTGTGCGGCGGGTGTCGACGACGCGGGTGCCGCCGACATCGCCATCATTGCCGATGGTGCAACTGCCGCCGGGGCGTCGCCGCCAAGGCTTGGACCTTCGCGATCGTACATGCGCGCCAGTGCGTCGGCAGCCTCGTCGTCCCAGGGATGCGCGGTATTGCCGGGCAGGCTCGTCTCGATGACGTCGAACGGATCGACGCCGCCATAGGTGCGCTGGCTGTCATCGCCGCGCGGCCGGGCCGGCTGGCCAAGGGCTGTCGGCGCATGTTCGCCCTGTCCATGATGTTCGCGGGCCGAGCGCAAGACTGCGGGCTGCGTGTCGGCGGTCGGTGCGGGGGCGCTGTGAGCGGCGCTATGAGCGGCAGAGACAGCCACATCCGGAGCTGCCGCTGCAAAGGCCGGTGCATCCGACACCGTGCCCGAGATTTCGGCGATACGGCTCGCCAGCTCGGACATGCCGGCTTCGATGCGTTCGAACACCGATTGGAATTGGTCGGGCACGCGGTTGCGCAGCGTGCGGGCATCGCGGCCCATACCGGACAAACGTTCCTGCATCTGCTGCAGCGTGTCGCTGTGGCGGCGGTCGGCGTCCGAGATCTGCGCAACGATCGTATTCAGCAGCCCGGCGAGTTCGCCCGCCCGGCACGCAGCGGCCTCATCGGGCTGCGCGTCCGCCTTGATGGCCTGGACTTCCTGGCTGATCCGGTCGTTCCAGTTAGAATTCGACATTTGCGTCCCTCGGATGGCGCCCGGGTCATCCCGATGCGCTCTGGACACGCCGACATTCGCTACGCCAGCGATGTATGCCGAACTGGACAAGATGCGGAAGGTGCGTCTCGACAATCGGCGCGATGGTACTGGCGTTGCAAAGCCGGACGCGGCACGATTTCAAGCTCTCTTTGGCCAAGGTCGCAGGCGCCAGTAAATGGACCGTTAAGCCCATGCGTGATCGTCCGAAAATCCGGAAAATCGGCCGATATCATTGGGTCCGCGCGTCTCTCAACGCGCACATGCCGACGCCACAACCGCCGCTTTTCAGGGCGGCGACGGCGGCTGGCGCGCAACTGATTCGCGCAATGGCACGGCCCCAAGCGCTAACACCGCCCAAGCTGCGCCGCGTATCGGCCGACGGTCGCCATAGTCCTCGCCTAGGGATATGATCGACTGAGTTGTAGTGATCCCGTTGCGCGAGGCTGCCATGACACGATTTCTAACGTTGACGCTTCTTGCCGCGCTCGCCGGCATGGCGGCCCTTCCGATTACCGGCCCGCACGCCGAAACGCGCGACGAGACCGCAGGCCGTTACACGTTGTCGCCAATCGACGGCGGCAGTGGCGGCTATCTGAGACTCGACAAGGAAACCGGTGCCGTCAGCCATTGCCTGATGAAGTCCGGCGTCATGACCTGCGCGCCGGTTGCCGATGCCGGCGTGGCGGGCGGATCTGGCGCGTCGGGCGCGGGTGACGCCCTCGCCAAGTTGCAGCGCGAAAACGAAACGCTGAAAGAGCGCGTGAAAGCGCTCGAGGCGGCGCTTGAAACCAAAGCACCGGATGGTCCGCCAGGCCCGCCGGGCGGTGTGCCGCCGCCCATGCCGATCCCGAACGAAGAGGACGTCGACAAGGCGTTCGACTATGTGGAGCGCATGGTCAAGAAGCTGCGCGACCGCATCGAGAAAATGGATCAAGCGACGAAGCCCAGCGCCCCGGGCACAACACCGTCGCCGCCATCGGGCTCGGGGGACGCACCGAACGCAGCGCCCGGCACTGAGGATAAGAAGGCCGCGCCCGGCTCGCTCTAGGCGCAGCGCGCCACATCATAACGCGCCCAAGTCTGGCCACGCCTCTGGCCGCACCCCTGGCCGCGCGTGGCCCACATTCTCCGCGCGCGCTATTCGCGCGACCGACCGGCGCGGCTCTTGATGTGCAACCGGCGCATCTCGCGGTCGTAAATGATCTCGCCGCCCGGCACGCGGATATCGCGCACGATTTCGAGATTGTGCCGGCTCGTCTCCGGCCACATCGAACTGACCGCGATCGCGGCCCCCGCGGCCAACGGCAAGCCGAGCACGCCGGCGATGGCGCTGTGCAGCGGGATCGCGCCTGCTTCCCCGGCGAAAATCGCGAGTGACGCCGTAATGAAACCCGTCAACAATGCCGTCACGGCGCCGCCGAGTGTCAGCCGTTTCCACCAGATCGACAGGATCAGCAGCGGGAAGAGGCTGGCGCCCGTCAAGGCCAGCGCCCACAGCACGAGCCGCAGCGGATCGGTTGGCGCAAGGATCGTCAGACACGCGCCCGCCAGCGCCGCAACGGGCACGAAGCAGCGCGATATCCAAATGCGATTGGTGTTCGCCGCCGGCTCCCACGTCATGCCGCGCACGACGTCTTCCGCCAGAATGGCGGCAAGCGACACCGACGTCGCGCTGGCGCTCATCAGGGCGGCGGCAAGCGCGCCCGCAAGTCCGAGAAAGACGAACGCCTTCGGCAGCCCGGCCGTCAGCGGCAGCGTGAACAACACGCTGTCGCGATCGAATGACAGCGCCGCGTAAGACCATGCCGTCAAACCATCGTCGAACGCCGCAAAGCCCATTGCCTTGGCATCGGCCAGCCATTGCGGCACCGCGCCCGGGCGCTCGTTCATGATGACATCGAGCACGCCGTCGCGCAGAAAAACGGCCGCCGACGATACGGTCAGCATGATGATGCCGAACAGCACCGTCGCCCAGCCGATCGACTTGCGCGCCTCATAGACGCCGGGCGTTGCGGCGACGCGCGGCAACAGCCACGGTGCGGCCGCGATGCCCGACGCGATCATGATGCAGCCGAGCACGAAGCCCACGGGCCCGACCATGCCGAAGGGCGACGTATAGGGTTTGGCGATGGTCTGGAAGCCCTGCCCCGGCAGTTCAAACGCAAACGCCGCCGCACTGACCAGCGGCAATCCCTGATTGATTTCGTTGCGCACCAGATTGCGCACCAAGGGCCCGTGCGTGAGCTGCGGCACCGGCAGGCTCGTCACCAGCGTCGCGACCGTTGCCGCCACCGCGATCAACGCCAGCAGGGCGGCGATGGATTGCGCCACGCCGGCCCAGGTGAAACTGCGTTTGCCGCCCGGCGCGCACCATGCAGCCACCGCGAACGCCAGCACCAGCGTCATCACGCCGGCATCATGCCCCGTGAGCAAGGCCGCAAATTGCGCGCCAAGCGTCAGCTCCGCCGACAGCACCAGCAGCATCGGCACGGCCACCACCATCGCCGCCAGCAGGCGCAGGCTCGTGCTTTCAAAGCGGCGGCCGAGATAGCTTGGCACCGTGTAGGCGCCAAACTTGCGGTAGAACGGCGCCAGCAGCATCGCCATGCACACGAAGCCCGAAAGGCCGCCGATCATCAGCACCAGCGCATCGAACCCGGTGATGAAGAGCGCGCCCGCGCCCGCGACCATGAACGTCGCGCCAACTGCGCCGGTTGCGAGCAGCAGTCCGGTATAGCTTGCCGGCACGCGACGGCCGGCCGCGAAATACTCAAGCGGCTCGCGCGTTGCAACCGAAATGCCGATGGCGCCATAGAGCAGCAGCGGCCCAAGAAAAAGCGCGTAGCTCAGCATCCGCTCGTCGAAATTCAGTTGCTCGAAAATGAGCGCGAGAAAAAACAGCGCCGCGAAGATCGCGGCGAAGATGCTGAAATACGTACCAAGACGCGGATTGATGAGGCGCGCGCGCGCAGTAAACGACATGGTGGCTTTTTACGTCCTCATGGATCAGTTGTCTTCGTGCGCGCCATGCCAGTGATCGATGGCGTTCTGCCGGTTCACATAGCTTGCGACCGTGATGACTGCGATCAGGAAGAAGCCATGTGCGGCGAGGAAGTATCCAAGCGGAAAGCCGAGAAAGCGATCGGCGTTGAATTGCTCGGCATAGAGCGGCAGCACGATCATCACCGCCACGAACGGGATCAGGCTCGCCAGAAGCTGCCACTTCGTGTGCCGCCAATACGGCTTGCGTTCTTTGCGTTCGATCATTCAGAGCCCCGTTTTGCCGCGCGGTGCGATTGTCTGTCGTGAAACCGTCATACTCCGATCGGGCGAAAGTGCCAGCCTCGTCACTATGTCTCGTCGCCGTGTCTCGTTGCCGGGCGATACGCGTCGGCGTGGCCGCCTGACCGGCCGAAGCCCCGCAAATGAAGGAAGCACTCTTGCCCAGGGCAACGTTGCTCTTGCTACGTCCTTCCACTACTATTTTCAGTCGAATCGCCGGTTTACGCCGCGTTGTTCTGACGCGATCGCAATTTCAAAAGTATGCCTGCAAAGCGGCGTCCTCAAGGCCGAACGGGCCCTGGTTCGCAGGTCTAGGCGGGT
>JBOFCQ010000372.1:0-8160 GCA_051646145.1 Hyphomicrobium sp. | reverse complement strand
TGCGCTTGTAGGAGTTGACCGTCGGGTTGGTGATGGCGGCCAGCGCCTCGGCATGTTTCATGATGCCGCCGAGGAAGTGATAGCCCTGCTGCGAGAGGCCGATCTCTTCGGTCGGATCGTAGAACATGTTGGTCTTGCCGGACTGATCCCACACCGAGATGTGGACGTGGCAGCCGGTGCCCGTCAGCGAAGGGAATGGCTTTGGCATGAACGTCGCGCGCAAGCCATGCTTCTCGGCAACCGAGCGCGCCATGAACTTGAAGAACGAATGACGGTCGGCGGTGATGAGGCAATCGTCGAAATTCCAGTTCATCTCGAACTGGCCGTTGGCGTCCTCGTGATCGTTCTGGTAGGGGCCCCAGCCGAGCTCCTGCATGTAGTCGCAGATCTCGGCGATGACATCGTAGCGGCGCATCAGAGCCTGCTGATCGTAGCAGGGCTTTACCGCCTTATCCTTGTCGTCGGAGATGGTCGAGCCGTCTTGATTGATGAGAAAGAATTCGCACTCGACGCCGGTCTTCATGTGCAGGCCGAGGGCGGCGGCTTCCGCCACCAGCTTCTTGAGAACGACGCGCGGCGCCTGTGCGACGTGCTTGTCTTCCATCACGCAATCGGCGGCGACCCAGGCCACTTCCTTTTTCCAGGGCAACTGGATGACGGCGTTGGCATCCGGCAGGCCGAAGAGATCGGGATGTGCCGGCGTCATGTCGAGCCACGTTGCGAAGCCGGCGAACCCGGCGCCATCGCGCTGCATCTCGGCGATGGCCGACGTGGGAACGAGCTTGGCGCGCTGCGAGCCGAACAAGTCCGTATACGAGATCATGAAGTAGCGAATGCCACGTTCTTTGGCGAGCGACGCGAGATCCTGGGCCATCTGTCGTTCCCTTGCGGTTCCGGTTTAAACGTTGCTTTTGTTGCCGCCACTGACGGGCGGGAGCGATGCGATCAAAAAAGAATGGGCGACCTCAAAGGCCGCCCGATCCCGTGACACCCGGTATCCAGCTCGTGCCAGCGAGCGGCACGCGCGCCATGGCGGCGGCCTCGATGGTCAGCGCGCACAGATCCTCGGGTTCGAGGTTGTGGATGTGGTTGTGGCCAGCGGCACGCGCGATGGTCTGCGTTTCGAGGGTCATCACCTTCAGATAGTTGGCGAGACGGCGGCCGGCGCGAACCGGGTCGAGGCGCTGCGACAGCATCGGGTCTTGCGTGGTGATGCCGGCAGGGTCGCGGCCTTCGTGCCAATCATCGTAAGCACCCGCCGTTGTCTCAAGCTTGCTGTATTCTTCTTCGTGCTCGGGATCGTTGTCGCCGAGTGCGACAAGTGCCGCGATGCCGATCGACACGGCATCAGCGCCGAGCGCCAGCGCCTTGGCAACGTCGGCACCATTGCGAATGCCGCCCGATACGATGAGCTGCACTTTGCGATGCATGCCGAGATCCTGCAGCGCCTGAACGGCCGGGCGAATGCAGGCGAGAGTCGGCAAGCCGACGTTTTCAATGAACACTTCCTGCGTGGCCGCCGTGCCGCCCTGCATGCCGTCGAGCACGACGACATCGGCGCCGGCCTTCACCGCGAGTGCCACGTCGTAGTAGGGACGCGTGCCGCCGATCTTGACGTAGATCGGCTTTTCCCAGTCGGTGATTTCGCGCAATTCCAGCAGCTTGATTTCGAGATCGTCGGGGCCGGTCCAATCGGGATGGCGGCAGGCCGAGCGCTGGTCGATGCCTTTCGGCAGATTGCGCATCTCGGCCACGCGATCGGAAATCTTCTGACCGAGCAGCATGCCGCCGCCGCCGGGCTTGGCGCCCTGGCCGACAACGACTTCGATGGCGTCGGCTTTCCGGAGATCGTCGGGGTTCATGCCATAGCGCGAGGGCAGGTATTGGTAGACAAGCGTCTGCGACTGGCCGCGCTCTTCCGGTGTCATGCCGCCGTCGCCCGTGGTCGTCGACGTGCCGGCAATCGATGCGCCACGGCCAAGCGCTTCCTTGGCGTTGGCCGAAAGGGCGCCGAAGCTCATGCCGGCGATGGTGATGGGGATTTTCAGCTCGATCGGCTTTTTCGCAAAGCGCGTGCCGAGCATGACATTGGTGCCGCACTTTTCGCGATAGCCTTCGAGCGGATAGCGCGAAACCGACGCGCCGAGGAACAGCAGATCGTCGAAATGCGGGACGCGGCGTTTGGCGCCGCCGCCACGGATGTCGTAAATGCCGGTCGCTGCGGCGCGGCGGATTTCAGACAGGGTGTAATCGTCGAAGGTCCAGGACTTGCGCGGCGTGGTCGGCGGGTTCTTGTAGGTCATCAGTAGGCATCCGCGTTGTCGATATTGAAATTGTAGAGCTTGCGGGCCGAGCCGTAGCGTTTGAAGGCGCTGGTTGGCACATCGGTGATGCCGGCATCGTCGAGAAGCTTGGCGAGCGCCTTGTGATGTTCAGGCCGCATGTCCTTCTCGATGCAATCCGCGCCGAGGCTTTTGACGGACCCGCGCACGAACAGCTTCGCCTCGTAAATGGAATCGCCCAACGCATCGCCCGCATCGCCGAGCACGACGAGATGGCCAGACTGCGCCATGAACGCCGACATGTGGCCGATGTTGCCGCGCACGACGATGTCGATGCCCTTCATCGAGATGCCGCAGCGCGACGACGCGTTGCCCTCGATGAGCAGCAGGCCGCCGCGTCCGGTTGCGCCGGCATACTGGCTGGCGTCGCCTTTGATGACGACGCGGCCCGACATCATGTTCTCAGCAACGCCCGGTCCGGCTGAGCCGTGAACGGTGACGCGCGCCTTCTTATTCATGCCGGCGCAATAGTAGCCGACACTGCCTTTGACATCGACGGAGATAGGCGCGTCGACGCCGGCGGCGATGGCGTGTGCGCCGCGCGGATTCAAGACTTCCCAAGAGGGTTCGTTGGTGCCGTCGTTCTGGCGGTGAAGTTCTTGGTTGAGTTCGCGAAGGGGTGTTGTGGCAAGATCAATCGTGCGCATCGGCTCAGCGCTCCCAGAAATAAACGGTCGAGGGTTCGGGTTCCCAGATGCGCGCCTTGTCGATGCCGGGAAGGCCTGCAAGTGCGCGGTATTCCGAGCCGAACGCGACATAGTCGTCGGTTTCGGCCATGACGGCGGGCTTGCAGGCAATCGGATCGCGGATGACGCCGAAGCCGGTTTTGGTGCCGACGACGAAGTTGAAGAAGCCGTCGAGATCGTCGAGGCTCTTGTGCAGCGCTTCGCCGAGGTTGAGCCCCTGCTTCATGCGCCATGTCAGATAGGCGGCGGCGACCTCGGTGTCGTTCTCGGTTTCGAATGTCATGCCGTCGCGCTTCAGTTCGCGGCGGAGCGCGTTGTGGTTCGAGAGCGAGCCGTTGTGCACGAGGCACTGATCGGGCCCGGTCGAGAACGGATGCGCGCCGAGCGTGGTGACGGCGGATTCAGTTGCCATGCGGGTGTGACCGATGGCGTGGGTGCCCGACATATGCGCGAGATCGAAGCGCTTGGAGACGTCGGTCGGATAGCCGACTTCCTTGTAGATCTCGATGGCTTCGCCAACGCCCATGATGCGCAGCGATGCGTCGTGCGCACGAATGGCAGTGCGCGCCGCGTCAACGGACGCGGTCGGCACGGTCAGAACGGCGTGCGTGGATTTGATGTCGATGTCGACATTCGCGCCGCCGATGGCTTTCGAGACCGCGTCCGCGAGACCTTTGAAGGCCGCATCGGGTTTCGACGACTGCACAGTGATCTTCGAGGCATCGTGGTCGCCGCCGCGATAAATCGCGAAGCCGGCCGAGTCCGGTCCGCGCTCGCACATCGTGCCGAGCATGGTGGACACCATGGCGCCGAGCTGTGGTTCGAGCGCCTTATTCTTCAGGAACAATCCTACAATTCCGCACATGTCGCGCCTTGGCCTCCATCCTGGATCCCGGATGAGAGCTTAGGGGCAGACCTGAGCGCAGTCAATTGGGACGAAAAAAAAGTTCTCAGGAAGAAAACTCTGTTCGCGATGTCCAGTGGCCAGCGTCGCACGTTCGGCGTTGTCGCCGCGTTGGCGACGGCGTTTGGGCGCTACGGACGTGTCATCGGCGCGGATAAATGATGATGGAGAGATAGGAGATCGGCCACTTGATCAGCTTTTCCGGGCCATGCGGGGCCGCGCTGTCGAACAGGATGGCATCGCCGGGTTTCAGAATGTAGCTGCGGTCGGCGTGCACGTATTCGACTTGCCCGGAGATCATGTAGATGAATTCGACGCCTTCGTGCTGAAAGGCGGAGTACGGAGCGGCGTCTTCGGCGAGCGTGATGAGGTAAGGCTCCACCACCGTATCACCTTCGAGCGAATGCCCGAGCAACTGATACTGATGGCCTACTTTGGTACCGCGGCGGCGGATGACGACGCCTTCGCCGGATTTGACGTAGGAGCAATCGCGGCGCTCTTCGTGACCGGCGAAAAGCAGTGTGATCGGAACGTTGAGCGCCAGCGCCAAAGTTTGCAGTGTACCGAGCGAGGGCGAGATCTGCCCGTTCTCGATCTTCGACAGCATGCCCGATGAAATGTTGGCGGCGGTGGCGAGTTCGGAGACCGTCAGACCGGCATCCTTGCGGTGCTGGCGCACCTGCAAACCGATCGCTTGTTCCAACGTCCGTTCCGAGGCGCCCGGCGCCCCCGATCCTGTTGCCAGGTCTTCCGTTTCGGCCTTCGATTTCAACCTTTTCGCGCGCTGTTCAACCATTGAAGCCCCATCGGCGCAGCCATTAGCGGCTGTCTCGCCCGACGGGTTGTAACGTGGCACGCTTCACAGCTGATCGCTAGTCCTGACGGCGATCAGTTCAGTCAACGCAGCATCTTGCCGGTTCAGCCTGGACGAATGCCGAATTCCTCAGCGGATTCAGTGAGAAAATGCCAAAAGCTGACCGCGTAGGAGCGCGAGCAGGCCAAATCGAACCCATCCAAATCGCGAGGTTGCCAGACAATGACCCCGATATGGGCGGCGTGGGTGATGGCCGACTGACCGCTGGCGAAGGCGCGGGGATGCAGGTCGATCGGCAACCCCTTGGCGAGTGCGTCGCGCGCTTTTGCGCCGGAGACGCGGACGACGACGCGCGCGTCGCTCTGGTCGCTGACCGATGCCGTGCCGCCCAATCGCAAGCGCAATTCGCTTTCGAGATCGCGTCCGCCATCGGCGGCCGCCATAACGAGCCATTGGTCGACACCGGCCGGCACGACGTCGATACCGCCAGCCGATGCGGTGGACAGTTGCGGCGGCAGGTCGAGTGCGTAGTGTTCGCGAAAGGCGGCGAGCAGCGCCGGCTTGTGATCGCGTCGCGCGGCCACCAGCGCGATGGTGAGGCCGCTTCTCTCGGCGAGCACGATGCCGGCGTCCATGGCACCGATGGATGAGGCGAGGGCCGATGTCGGCGCAAGGGCGATGTTAGACACGCAGGCGCTCTCCATTTTCATCGTAGAAGCACGGCGAGACGATTTCGACCGGCGTATTGCCGTTGCGGACGGGATCGTAGGCGCGGACGATTTCGCCCATGCGTTGCGGACCGTTGGCAACAAGCGCCAGCCCGATCCAATGGCCGGCCATCGGTGAGTAGCAAACCGACGTCACATAGCCCTGATCCTGACTGGCGATGTTGGCGGCATCGCGCGGCAGGATGTGTGCGCCAGCTCGCAACCGTTCCGTACGATCGACGGGGCGGATGCCCACGAGCGATGGACGATTGGGATCGGCAAGGCCGGGTCGTGCCGACAGCACGCGGCCGATACAATCTTTCTTGGTCGAGACCATTTTGCCGAGACCGAGGTCGGCAGCGGTGGTCGTGCCGTTCAGTTCGTTGCCGGAGACGTGGCCCTTCTCGATGCGCATGACGCCGAGCGCTTCCGTGCCGTAGGGCACCGCGCCGAATTCAGCGCCGGCCGCCATCAGCGTGCGCATCAGCGCATCGCCAAAACGCGCCGGCACGCCGATTTCGTAGGCCAACTCGCCTGAGAACGACAAGCGGTAGAGGCGTGCCTTGACGCCGCCGCAGACGGTCAATTCGGAAACGGCCATGTAGGGAAAGGCGGCGTTTGAAATGTCGAACGGCGCATCGACGATCTTGGCCAGCAGATCGCGCGCGCGCGGGCCTGCGACCGAATACTGCGCCCACTGGTCGGTGGCCGACGTCATCTGCACGTCGAGATCGGGCCACAGCCACTGATGGCAGAATTCCAGATGCTGCATGACCTTGACGGCGTTGGCGGTGGTCGTGGTCATGAAGAAGCGATCATCGGCAAAGCGCGCCGTCGTGCCGTCATCCAGCATCAGCCCGTCTTCGCGCAGCATCAGGCCATAGCGCGCGCGGCCGACGGCGAGCGTTGAAAACGTGTTGGCGTAGACACGATCGAGGAAGCGCGCGGCGTCCGTGCCGTGCACCTCGATTTTGCCGAGCGTCGAGACATCGCAAATGCCAACGCCCGAGCGCGTGGCCTTGACCTCGCGCGTGACGCTTTCCAGCCAATCGGTTTCGCCGGGCTGCGGGAAATACTGCGGGCGCAGCCACAATCCCGTCTCGACGAATATGGCGCCCTGCTCTTTCGCCCAGGCGTAGGACGGCGGCAGGCGCGTCGGTTTGAAATGGCGGTCGCGATGCGTGCCGGCGAGCGCGCCGAGCGCAACCGGCGTGTAGGGCGGACGCGCCGCCGTGATCCCCGTTTGCGGGATGGTCTTGCCGGTGAGGCTGGCGACAATGGCGAGCCCGTTGACGTTCGCCGTCTTGCCCTGGTCGGTCGCCATGCCAAGCGTCGTGTAGCGCTTGACGTGCTCGATCGCGCGGAAGCCTTCGCGTTCGGCAAGAGCGAGATCGTTCGCCGTCACGTCGTTCTGGAAATCGACGAAGGCTTTGTGCCGTGCCTCCTTGACATGGAACATGGGCACGATGTCGTAGCCTTTGTTGGCGACGGCCGGAATGTCGGGAACGCGGGTCGCAAAGCCGCGCGCGGTTGCAGCTCCGGCACCCGCGCGCGCGCCATCGAGCAGGCAGCGCGACAGCGCGAATTCGCCGCCCGCCGCGCCGACGGTCGTCATACCCTCGGGCATCTCGCCCGGAACGAAGGCCAGCAACGCATCATCCCACTTCGGCTTGCCGTTGAGATGCGTGGTGAGCTGCACATTCGGATTGTAGCCGCCGGAGACGGCGATCAGATCGCAGTCTAGCACGTGAGCCGAGCCGCCGAACGGCAGCACGCTCGCACCCGTGACGCGAAGGCGTCCGCGCGCATCGGTGACGACGCCCGCGATGACACGCGCGGATATGGTTTGTGCGATCTTGCGTACGGCGGCGCTCGGGTCGGGTCGCGCGTCGACGATGGCCGTCACGGTGACGCCGGCCGCGTGCAAGGTCGCCGCGGTTTCGGCGCCGTCGTCGTTGTTGGTGAAAACGACAGCCTTGCGTCCGGGCGTGGCGCCGAAGCGGTTGACGTAGGTTCTGACCGCGCTCGCCAGCATGACGCCGGGCAGATCGTTGTTGCCGAACACGATCGGGCGTTCGGTGGCGCCGGTCGCGACAATCGTGCGCTTGGCGTTGAAGCGCCACAGACGTTGGCGCGGCGTGTGCGGACCGGGCTTTGCTACGTGATCGGCGACCCGTTCCACGGCGGCAAACGTGCCGCTGTCGTAGGCGCCAATGACGGAGGTTCGGGTGAAGATGCGGACTTCGGGGAGCGCGCGCAATTCGGCTTCGACCGAGCGCGCCCACGCGTCTCCACTTTGACCCGACAGCGTGTCGCCATCGCTGAGCAGGCGCCCGCCGAGCGCGAAATTTTCGTCGACAAGAATGACGCGTGCGCCGGCCTGTCCGGCAGCGCGTGCGGCCATGAGGCCTGCCGGTCCGGCGCCGATGACGAGCACATCGCAGAAGGCGGTTGCCTTGTCATAGGTATCGGGATCGGGACCGTCGGCGGCGCGGCCGAGACCGGCGGCATTGCGGATGATGGGCTCGTACACCTTTTCCCAGAAGGCAGCCGGCCACATGAAGGTCTTGTAGTAGAAGCCGGCGACGAACACGGGCGAGAGCAGGCTGTTGACGCTCATGACGTCGTACGTCAGCGAAGGCCAGCGGTTCTGGCTGACGGCTTCGAGGCCGGGATAGAGTTCGATGGTCGTCGCGCGCGTATTGGG
>JBOFCQ010000344.1:0-18619 GCA_051646145.1 Hyphomicrobium sp. | reverse complement strand
TGGCAAGTGCTATAACACATCGAGGGAGTGCACTCGAACCGGGCGGTAATGACCCGTTTTGATACGATGCGTTACAATGAGGAAACAAACACTTAACGCGGTATTTGAGCGTGTTTCGCAGCAGGGCTGGGCCATCAGGCCGGTCGCGAATGGGGAGATGGAGCTCTGGGAGGCGCATCGGACAAGGCTGCCAAGACGCATGGATTTGAGGCACCGCGCGCCGGCGTGTAGTTTATGGGCAGCCAGGGCAATCGCAGACGGGAAGACCGCAGACAGGTGGACGAACGGATACGGTCGCGGAGCGGGCATCGCTGAGCGCGGCATGGGGGGCGAAGGACAGATGGCCGGGGGCGTACCGAAAGCGGGCCAGGAGCGTCGGAATGCAGGCTTGCCGGCAATCATTGCCATGCGGCGCCAAGGCCGTGCCGTTGTTCGCCACGGCCATACCGGCCGGCATGGGGGCTGGCGAACGGCCGTTCTGATCGGTCTTCTGCAAATCCTGTTCGCGGGTGCGTCGACGGCCGGCGATATCCGCGCCGCCGCGGCCCGCGTCACCGGGGATGCCACGTCGACGACGTTCGAGATCGATCTCAGCGAAGGTGTCACCGCCGAAGTCTATACGCTCGCAAACCCCTATCGTGTGATCATCGACCTGCCGGATGTCGGCTTCGACCTGCCGGCCGGTACGGGGGCGTCGATCGACGGCAAGAGGCTGATCAGCGCCTTCCGCTATGGGTTATTCGCCGAGCGCAAGGCGCGCGTGGTGATCGACACGCCTGGCCCGACGGCCATCGCCAAGGCCGACATGGTGCGCGCCAAGGCCGGCGTCACACTGCGCGTGGTGCTGAAAGCAATGGATGCGCAGACATTTGGCGTCGGCACGGGGGCATCCAGGCGGCCGCCGACCGCGGCGTCACCGGCAGCGGAGGCCGATCCGGCCACGCCGAAAAAGGCCCCGCGTGCAAAGCCGATCATCGTCATCGATCCCGGCCACGGCGGCGTCGATCCGGGCGCCCTTGGGCGCAACAACGTCGCTGAAAAGACCATCGTGCTGGCCGTTGGTCAGGCGCTCAAAGCGGCCTTTGCGGCGTCCGGGCGCTACGATGTGCGCATGACCCGCACCACGGACGTGTTTGTGTCGCTGGACAAGCGCCTGCAGTTTTCAGCCGACCAGGATGCCGACCTCTTCATTTCGCTGCATGCCGATTCGATCGAGGAGCGCGAGGCCGCCGACTCTATCCGCGGCGCGACCGTTTACACGCTTTCCGATAGGGCATCCGACGAACAGGCGCGCCGCAAGGCTGAAAAAGAGAACGCCGCCGACCGCATCGCCGGGCTTGATATTTCGGACAGCGCCGGCAGCGAACAGGTCAAGAACATATTGATCGACCTGCTGAAACGCGAAACCTTGAACTTCTCGACCGATTTTTCGAATCTGCTCGTCAAGCGGCTGGCGAAAGCCGCGACCCTGTCACGCGATCCACAGCGTTCAGCCGCCTTCAAGGTTCTGAAACAAACGCATGCGCCGTCGGTGCTGCTGGAGCTTGGGTACATGAGCAACCCCAAGGACGAGAGCGACATGATGACACCCGACTGGCAGAAGCGGGTTGCCGGTTCCATCGCATTGGCGGTGGACAGCTACTTTTCGAAGCGGACGGCAGAACATCCATAACGCCGCCGCGGGGGATCGCGACGACGTGCTGCCATAATCCATGTTATTGTGCACGCTCGGCATCTGGCCCTTGCTGCAGTGCGGCGATACCGATAAGTCAGGCACTCAAACTTACGGATTGCGAAGACGATATGCGACCGCCCCCGTTACCACCGCCGGCCGCACCGAAGAAACGCAAACGGCGCAAGAGCCTGCTGCTCAGTTTCCTGGGCTTCAGCTTTGCCACCGGCGTTCTCGTTTTCGTGGCTGCGTCTGCTGCGGCCGGCTTCCTGCTGTGGCAAGCTTCGCGCGATCTGCCTGATTACGAAAGCTTGGCGAAGTACGAGCCGCCGGTCATGACGCGCATCCACGCGCACGATGGCTCGCTCATCTCCGAGTTCGCGCGTGAGCGCCGCATTTTCGTGCCGATCCACACCATTCCAAAGCGCGTGCTGCATGCCTTCCTGGCGGCGGAAGACAGCCGCTTCTATAGCCATGGCGGTATCGACTTCCAGGGCGTGGCGCGCGCCGTCGTCGCGGCGGTCGAAAGCAAGGTGCAGGGATCGAACCGGCGCTCGCAGGGCGCATCCACCATCACGCAGCAGGTGGCGAAAAACTTCCTGCTGACGAATGAGCGCACGATGGAGCGCAAGATCAAGGAGGCGATCCTCGCCATCCGCATCGAGAGCGCCTACACGAAGGATAAGATCCTCGAACTCTACCTGAACGAGATCTATCTCGGCCTCAACTCGTACGGCGTTGCTGCCGCCGCGCTGACCTACTTCAATAAGGAATTGAAGGACCTCACGATCGAGGAAGCGGCGTATCTCGGTGCGCTGCCGAAGGCGCCGAACAACTATCACCCGTTCCGCGCCAAGGAGCGCGCGCGTGAGCGCCGCGACTGGGTGATTGGGCAGATGGCCGAGAACGGCTTCATCTCCAAGGAGGACGCGACTGCCGCGCGCAAGGTGCCGATCTCCGTCAACCTGCGCCAGACCGGCGCGCATATCTCGACGGCTGAATTTTTCGCCGAAGAAGTGCGCCGCACGCTGCTTGGCCGCTATGGCGAAGAGAAACTCTACGGCGGCGGCATGTCGGTGCGCACGACGCTCGATCCGCGTCTCCAGCAGATTGCGCGACGCTCGCTGATCGACGGCCTTGTGCGCTTCGACCGGCAACTCGGCTGGCGCGGACCGGTGTCCAAAATCGACATCAGCGGCGACTGGGGCATTCCGCTCGGCGCCATCGATACGCCGGCCGACATCGTGCCCTGGCGTCTCGGCGTCGTGCTCGACACGCAGAAGACCAAGGCCATCATCGGCTTGAAGCCCGGGCGGCAGCAGGATGGCACGCTTCTGAAAGAGCGCGAGGCTGTCGAACTGGCGCTTGACGAAATCAAATGGGCGAAAGTTCCGGTCAAGAAGACGACACCGGCGGCCACGAGCGATCTACTCGCGCCCGGCGACGTCATCTATGTCGCGCCGAAAGATCCAGCCAACATTCAAGGCGCTTGGTCATTGATGCAGATCCCTGAGATCGGCGGCGGTCTTGTGGCTATGGACCCGCATACCGGACGCGTGCTCGCCGTTGCCGGCGGGTTCTCGTTCGCGATGAGCCAGTTCGACCGCGCCATCCAGGCCAAGCGGCAGCCCGGCTCGTCGTTCAAGCCGTTCGTCTACGCGGCGGCAATTGACAACGGCTACAAGCCGACCAGCATGGTGCTCGACGCGCCGATCGAGATCGAGCAGGGGCCGGGCCTCGAAATCTGGCGGCCGGAGAACTACGAGAAATCGAAATCGGCGGGCCCCTCGACACTGCGGTTCGGTGTCGAGAAGTCGCGCAACCAGATGACGGTGCGTCTGGCGCAGGATCTGGGCATGCCGCTCATCACCGAATATGCGCGCCGTTTCGGTATCTACGACGATTTGCTGCCGGTGCTGTCGATGTCGCTTGGCGCCGGCGAGACGACGCTGCTGCGCATGGCGACGGCCTATTGCATTCTCGCCAATGGCGGCCGCGACGTGAAGGCGACGCTGATCGATCGCATCCAGGATCGCTGGGGCCGCACGGTGTGGCGTCACGACGAGCGCCAGTGCATGGGGTGCACGGCCGAGAAATGGGTTGGCCAGGAAGAGCCGGCGCTGATTGACGATCGCAAACAGGTCATCGACCCGCACAGCGCCTATCAGACGACGTCGATCCTCGAAGGCGTCGTGCAGCGCGGCACGGCAACCGTGCTCAAGTCGTTGAACCGTCCGATCGCCGGCAAGACGGGCACCACCAACGAAGAGAAGGACGTCTGGTTCATCGGCTATACGCCCGACATGGTCGTCGGCGTGTTCGTTGGCTACGATACGCCCAAGCCCATGGGCAAAGGCAACACGGGCGGCGCCATTGCCGCGCCGATGTTCGGCGACTTCGTGAAGGCCGCGCTCGGCGACAAACCGCCTGCGCCCTTCCGCGTGCCTCCGGGCATCAAATTCGTGCGCATCAATTTGAAGACCGGCCTGCGCGCCAGCGGCAGCGATGGCGGCGAGACGATCATGGAAGCGTTCAAGCCCGGCGAAGAACCCGATGATGCCTACAGCGTGATCGGCGTGCTTGGCAGCGCAGACGCGGCGACGGCGGCGTCTGGCGATGCCTATCAGGGCGCCAACAACGGTGAGGCGCCGCCAGTGCCGACAGGCGGTGGGCAGACCGTTGGCACGGGCCGCGGCGGCGTCTGGTAAGAGATGAGCGTCGTCACCACGGTGCGGTGCGCTGGCACGCGGCGGCATCGGGCTGCCTGCGGCAAGCGATCCAGCTCACGATAGCGCGCGTTTACAGCAAGCCTCGGCGCGACTATATGACGATCCTCATGTCGCCGCCGGAAAACATCTGACGCTTGCTCGGGCGTGCAGCGTTACTGCAGCCCGGCCATGTGACGTGGTCCGTGCGATGTCACGATTTTGAATTCACGCCTTGGAGGCCGCCATGCGCGCTGAAGCGCAAAAACTCGCCGACGCAATCCAGGAGGCGCTCGGCCTCCTGAGGAGGTCGCTTTGACTGGGATACGGCTGAAGAACGTCTCGCGGGCCTGAACGCCAAGTCCGAAGACCCAAGTCTTTGGAACGATCCGCGGGCGGCGCAGAAAGTGATGCGGCAGCGTCAGTCTCTCGAGCGCGCCATCAGCGATTTCAAGAAACTGGAACGCGACTACGACGACGCGCTGACGCTGATCGAACTCGGCGAGGCTGAGGGCGACGACGCGAGCATCGTCGAAGGCGAGACCGCGCTTCGCCGCGTCGAGCACGAGGCGCAGCGGCGTTCCGCGGAAGCCATGCTGTCGGGTGAAGCCGACGGCATGAACACCTATCTGGAAGTGCACGCCGGCGCCGGCGGCACCGAGAGCCAGGACTGGGCGTCGATGCTGGCGCGCATGTACATGCGCTGGGGCGAACGGCGCGGCTTCAAGGTGAAGCTGATCGACGAGAGCCCGGGCGAAGAAGCGGGTATCAAGTCGGCGACCATCGAGATCGAAGGCGAGAATGCGTTCGGCTGGCTGAAGACCGAGGGCGGCGTGCACCGGCTCGTGCGCATATCGCCGTATGATTCCAACGCGCGCCGGCATACGAGCTTCGCCTCCGTCACCGTTTATCCGGTGATCGACGACAGCATCGACATCGATATCAATCCGGCGGATGTCGACATTTCGTTCGCGCGCTCGTCGGGCGCGGGCGGTCAGCACGTCAATAGAACGGAATCGGCCGTGCGCCTGGTGCACAGGCCGTCCGGCATCGTCATCTTCGCGCAGGAACAGCGCTCACAGCATCAGAACAAGGACATCGCCTTCAAGCGCCTCAAGGCGCGGCTTTATGAGATGGAGTTGAAGAAGCGCGAAGCCAAGGCGAGCGCCGATCAGGCGGCCAAGACCGATATCGGCTGGGGCCACCAGATCCGCTCGTATGTGCTGCAGCCCTATCAGTTGGTGAAGGATCTGCGCACTGGCGAGCAATCGACCAACCCCGCCGCCGTGCTTGACGGCGATATCGATCCGTTCATCGAAGCGGCGTTGTCCAGCCGCATCAAGGGCGGCGAAGGCTCCGTCGTCGAGGACATCGACTAAGGCCATCGCCGGCGGAAATGGCGCTGCGTGCTATGCGCGCTGCAATGTGCGCGTGTGTGACCGATCGGCGCGATGGGCCGATTGCAGCAGGCCGGTCGTGTTATGGCCAAAGGCCGCCGCTACCGGCTGAGGGTCGTGTAAGCCAACCAAGCGACCGCCAAGCGTTGCAGAGGGAGAATATCTTATGACCCGCATCATCAGCAGGTGTCGCGCGACCGTGTCGGCCATGCGCGCCGCAGCCGTTAGCCTCTCTATGCTCGCGTCCGTCAGTGGCGCAACGGCCGCCAGTTGCGGCAATTCGGGGCAAGGCTTCAACGCGTGGATCGACGCCTTCAAGGGGCGCGCGGCCTCGGCTGGCATTTCTGCCCGCGCCATTGCGGCCGGCCTTAGCGGCGTCAACTACGACCCCAAAATCGTGCGGCTCGACCGGTCGCAGAAATCGTTCAAGCTATCGTTCGAGCAGTTCTATGCCCGCCGCGTCGGCCCCGCGCTCATCGGCAAGGGCCGCCGTTTGATGGCAACGCACGCCAGCACCCTGTCGCGTATGGAGAAGCGCTTCGGCGTGCCGCCCGAAGTCGTCATCGCTATCTGGGGTCTGGAAACGAACTATGGCGCCGACACGAGCGGCAAGTTCTCGATCGTGCAATCGCTGGCGACGCTCGCCTACGACTGCCGCCGCTCGGCGTTCTTCGAAAAGGAACTCGTCGCGGCGCTGAAAATCATCGATCGCGGCGACATGAGCGCCGGCCAAATGCGCGGCGGATGGGCCGGCGAGATCGGCCAGACGCAGTTCCTGCCGGCGTCCTACATCAAGTACGGCGTCGACTTCGACGGCAACGGCCACGTCAATCTGGTGTCGAGCGTGCCGGACGTGCTGGCCTCCACCGCCAACTTCCTCAAGGCGCACGGCTGGGCTGCCGGGCAGGGCTGGCAGCCCGGCAGCGGCAACTATAGCGTGCTCTCCGATTGGAACAGAGCGACCGTCTATCAGCGCACGATCGCGGTCATGGCCGACAAGCTGCGCTAGGCAGCCGACAGATCACAGTGCGCCGATCGCTGCGCGACCGCCGGGGCGACCCATGCCGGGCCAAATGACGGGCGGCGTTAGCCATGCCGTTCGGCGACCGCGGCGACAGCGCGCGCACCCCCTGTCGCGCGTCCACATTCATGCTAAAGGCGCGCTCAGGCTTTTGCAGGAATAGCGCCGCCGCCATGTCACTGCCCACACTCTCGCTGATCGGCACCCAAGGTTTCGCCGACTACGAACTGCTCGACAGCGGCCTTGGCCGCAAGCTCGAACGGTTTGGCCGGGTCATCGTTGACCGCCCGGAGCCGCAGGCGCTCTGGCAGCCCAAGCGCGCCAAATCCGAATGGGCCAAGGCGAGCGCGGTTTTTTCGGCGTCCGGAGAAGACGACGAAAAGGGCAAGTGGCGCATCGATAAGCCCGTCCCTGATGCTTGGCCGGTCAAGATCCCGGCCGCGTCGCCGGCGGGCGACGGCGCACATGCCGCCAGCGATCACATCACCATGCTGTGCAAGCTGTCGGGCCTCTGGCATCTGGGGCTCTTTCCCGAGCAGATGCCGCACTGGCAATGGATGCTCGATGAAATTGCCACCATTCGCCATGAAACGCCGCGCGTGCTGAACCTCTTCGGGTACACGGGCGCCGCCTCGCTGCTGGCGGCGCGCGCAGGCGCGGAAGTCACGCACGTCGATGCGTCCAAGAAGGCCATCGCCTGGGGGCGCGAAAATCAGGCCGCGTCCAAACTCGACGCCGCCAAGGTGCGCTGGATCGTGGACGATGCGGCGAAGTTCACCGCGCGCGAAGTGCGGCGCGGCAAGACCTACCATGTCATCCTCGTCGATCCGCCGAAGTTCGGTCGCGGTCCCGAGGGCGAAGTTTGGGATCTGTTTTCGCATCTCCCGGCGCTGCTTGCCGATTGCGCCAAGCTCATTGCGCCCGGCGCTGCCGGCATGGTGCTGACGGTCTACGCCATCCGTGCCTCGGCGCTGGCGTTCGATCAGGTGATGCGTGACACGCTTGGCGGTCAGCGCGGCAGTTTCGAGACCGGCGAACTCGCCATTCAATCGCGCGCGGGGCATGCCGTGCCGACGTCGCTGTTCGTGCGCTGGAGCCGAGCCGCATGACCGAACCTCGCCTCATCACCTCGCTGACCAACGAGCGTGTTAAAGCCATTCGCGCTCTCGACATGCGCAAGGTGCGCAAGGAAACCGGGCTCTTTGTTGCCGAAGGTGCATCGATCCTCATTACCGCGCGCGACAATGGCTTCGTGCCCGAAACGCTGGTCTATCAATCCGGCAGCGTTGCAAGTGGCATCAACCGCGGGCTGGTGACGTGGGCCTTGAACGAAGGCAGCGAAGTTCTCGAAGTGTCGGACGCCGTGCTGGCGAAGCTCGCCTCGAAGGACAATCCGCAGACCATGCTCGGCGTGTTCCGGCAGCGCTTTATCGACGCGCCCGTGCCGGCGGCCGTTGCGCCTGAGAGCACTTGGATTGCACTCGAAGAGGTGCGTGACCCCGGCAACCTCGGCACCATCGTGCGCACGTGCGACGCGGTCGGGGCAGCCGGCGTCATGCTGATCGGCACCTGCTGCGATCCCTATTCGCTGGAAGCCATCCGCGCGACGATGGGCTCTATTTTCACAGTGCTGCTGGTGAAGCTCGATCTTGACAGGTTCAAGGCGCTTGCTGCCACCTGGCCAGGCGATATCATCGGCACGCACCTCGACGGCCGCGAGGATTTTCGAAGCATCGCCTACACGGCGCCGGAACTCATCGTCATGGGCGGCGAAGGGCCCGGATTGTCGGCTGATTGCGCAAGCCTTTGCACGCGCCTCGTCAAGATCCCGATGTCGGGCCGCCTCGACAGCCTCAATCTCGCGATTGCATCGGCACTGACTCTATATCAGGTGCGCGGGCGGCGCCTTAAACTCTGAAACTTTGAAACTCGGCGCACTCGGCCGCAAGGCTTGAGGCGGAAACGGACACGACATGCGCATCGAGTATCATCGCACCCTGATTGCCGACTCCGTGCGCAACGACGCGTTCCACGCCGCGTTGCAGGCCTTGATCGTGCCTGGGCAATCGGTCGTCGCCGATATCGGCGCCGGCACCGGCCTGCTCGGGTTGATGGCGGCCAAGCTCGGCGCGCGTGCCGTCTATCTCTACGAGACGGCCGAGGTGGCGCATGTCGCCGAAAAGATCCTCAAAGCCAACAAGGCCCGCAACTGCCATTTGATGCCGTGCCATTCGACGGACTTTCAGGACCCGCCGCGCGTCGACATCGTCGTTTCCGAAACGCTCGGGAACTACGCGTTCGAGGAAGACATGATTACGACGCTGAACGACGCGCGGCGGCGCTTCCTGAAGCCGGGCGGAACCATCCTGCCGTCGCGCGTGACGCAATACATCTGTCCTGTCATTGCGCCGCGACTGGATGCCGAGTTGCGCGCCTGGGAGCGCGTCGGTCGCGGTATCGATCTCGGCATCGCGCAGACGATGAGCCTCAACAATGCTTATGTCCGCACGCTTGCGGTGACGGAACTGCTCGACAAGGGTGCAGCGGCTCAAGCGTGGGACAGCGTCGATTTTGCGAAGGAGGCACGCTCCAACCGCAAAGGTGAAGTCACATGGCGCCTGGCGTCGCCCGCCACCATTTTCGGCTTCGCCTATTGGTGGACGGCGGACCTTGCCCCCGGCATCACGCTTTCGACGGCGCCCGGCGCGCCGCGCACGCATTGGGAGCAGCTTTATTTTCCGCTGCTGTCGCCGATCGCGGGCAAGGCCGGCGAGCGTATTCTCGCAACTCTGCGCTCATCGACGTCAGCCGCGGAAGGAACGCATCTGGCATGGGCGAGTGTGCATCAGGACGCGAAGGGGCGCACGATCTCCCGACAGGCACTCGATTTGAACAAGGGTTTTCTGCCCTAGAGAATTCCGCGCAGCTTTGAAGATCACAGATCGAGATCGCACCACAGGCACGCGTGGTCGGACGCGCCGTGAAATGACGATTTCATTTCCGGATATACGTCCCATAGCGGCTTCTTGTTCGGCCCCCAGATGCCTTTGCGCCAGATGCCGCCGCCCTTGACGCGTTCGCGAAGCGCCGGCGACAGCAGAATGTAATCGATCTTGTCGCGCTCGCTGCAGCGGCCGTAAGTGCCGGGTCGTCCACCGTCGTCGAACGCGGCATGTTGCGAGATGTCGGTGAAGCCGCTTTCCTTGACCAAGGGATTGAGCGGCGCGCTGTCGGGTGTGTCGTTGAGATCGCCGACAACCGCGATGAGCGAGGCCTGCTCGGCGGCGAGACGCTCGGTGATGCGGCGCACGCTCTC
The DNA here is from genome assembly GCA_051646145.1 of Hyphomicrobium sp. Lineage (GTDB taxonomy): Bacteria > Pseudomonadota > Alphaproteobacteria > Rhizobiales > Hyphomicrobiaceae > Hyphomicrobium_B. Next base: position 8,508 of record JBOFCQ010000344.1, on the reverse strand, counting down.
CGCTTGCAGCCAGCGCTTGCGGTTCGACGCGTCGATGTTGCCGTAGCCTTTGCTCTTGAAGTGATTGACGAGCACCCACAGCGTTTCCCCCGACGGCGTGCGCACGCCGTATTCAGGGCAATCGCGGCTGAAGACGTATTCGCCGAGCGTCGTCTTGTCGTCGACATGGCTTTGCATCCAGCCGATGCGATAGTTTGGCCGCGTCATGAGACCGACGTCGATGCCGCGATCGTCGTTGCCGTCGATCAGCATGATGTTCTCGAACGGCGTCCCGCCGACGAGCGGCAGCAGTTGATGCGAGAACTCGCGCAAGGCATGGCGCCCTTCGCACTCGATGACGGCCAGGATGTCCGGGTTGACGTCGCGCACCACCTGCGCCGTATTGCGCGTGGCGATTTCGTTGATGACGTCGGTCTTCATCTCGGCCCAGCCGACCCAATCGCCGCGGCCGTTGGCGACGATGCGCGCGCCCTTGATCTTGGAATAGGTGAGCAGTTGTCCGCGATTTTCCCGCAGGATGACGTAGCGGCTGTCGTTGGTTTTCTCGATGCCGAGTTCAGCCAGCAGCTTCAGGATGCGCGCCTTCATGTCGGCGGTGTAGACCGGTTCCTCGAAGAGCTGATTGAGCTCGGCGAATTTTTCGAGAAGCGGCCGCGCCACCGACTGATCTTCGAGATTGAGCGCGCGCGCCCGTGCGAACAGATTTTCGACGTTGTAGGTGGCAAGCCGCATCGGCGCTCGATCCTTGGCGTTGTGATTCGGTTCGTTGGGGAAGCCTACAGGCGCCGGCATCGCGGCGAGTGGGTTGCGCGCGCCTGTCCACATGTCTTCGCGCGCATTCCGCGTTTCAGCGAGGCGGGTCGACAGGGGGTGCGCAAAATTCTATGGAGAGGAGACGTTTTGCGAGACGAAAGACAGAGGGGAACGCGATGGGTGTTTTGATCGTCGGCTTGATTGTGTTCATCGGCGTGCACCTGCTGCCGACCAATCCGGCAATGCGCGATGGGCTTGTGGCGCGCTTCGGCGCCAATACCTACAAGGCGATTTTCTCGGTTCTCTCGCTCGCCGGCTTGATCGTTATCGTGCTCGGCTACCACAAGATGCAGTTGAACCCCGGCAAGAACCCGGTGATGTGGGATGCGCCGATCTGGATGCGCCACATTTCGTTGGCCTTGATGCTGCCGGCCATGATCTTTCTGGTCGCGTCGAATGTGCCATCGCGCATTCGCACCATGGTCAAGCATCCCATGCTGCTTGCGGTTAAAACGTGGGCTCTGGCGCACCTGCTGGCCAACGGCGACGTTGCTTCGCTGCTGCTGTTTGGGTCGCTGCTGGCGTATGCGGTCTATGATCTCATATCGGTGAAGCGGCGTGGTGCGCTTGGTCCGCTGGGCGCCAAGACCGCACCGAGCATCATCAACGACGTGCTCGTCGTTGCAGTTGGCATCGGGCTTTATGCGGCGCTTCTGATGGGCGGCCATGCCTGGCTGTTCGGCGTTGCGCCGTTGCCGTAGGCCGCGCTGATCGGCAGGCTGGAGATCGTGCGTGTTTTGGCGGCGTCCCGCGCGTCGCGCATCTTCGGCACACAGCCGCTGAACGGGATCATGCACATCCGCAGACGCGAAGTGCACAGGCCAGCGCGCCCGCTAATCAGCGCGTGAGCACGACGAACTCTGTGCCCTTGCCGGTTTCCGAGCTGAGGTCGCGGTCGGATATGATGAGCGCGAAGCCCGCAACCGCGCGTTCCGCCACCATGTCGCGGATCTCGTCAGGGATCTCGATCAGGTCGAGCACCTCTGACAGCGCGGCGGTGCTTGAGAGCGACGGCTGCGCATCGACTTGATTGCGGCGCGACGTTTTGCGATCGCGCGGCTCGGGCGCTGAGAACGCGCGCGGCGCTTGCGCGGAAACGAGCGACCACTGGAACGCATCACCGCTGCTGTCGTAGTCGAGCGCGGTCAGAACCTGTGTGCCGACCGGCGGCAGCGGCCCACGCGCCCGCACCTGACCCTCGAAGATCGGGTCGTTGCCCTGGCGCACGAAAATGCGCTGCGACTTGAGACTGATGAATACCGATAGCGGACGATAGCGCTCGGTCAGATCGCGGCGCGCTTCGATGAGCGACGTCTGGGCCGTGCGCAGTGCCTGCACCTTGCCTTTCACGTGCTCGATGGCTTGCGCCTTCTTGGCCTCGGCAGCCGATGCCTGCGACTTGAGATCGGCGAGCAGCAGATCGGCCTCCGCGGAGGCGACGCGCGCTTGATCGGCCTCAATCGACGCATCGAGAATGCGATCTTCGAGCGCCAGTTCGCGCTCCGCGAGATCATCGCGCGCCTTGTCGTTCACAACGCGCTTTGGCGCGCGCAGCGCAGCGTGGAAGGCGCGAATGGCGTCTGCCTTGGCGGCGCTGGCGGCTTCGGCACGGCGGAGAACCGGTTCGACGGGAGCGCGCGCCGCGCGGTACTTGGCATCCGCATCGTCGGCGGCACGCACGGCGGCCTTGGCAGTTTCGGTGGCGGCGAGCTTTTCAGTTTCAGCCGTCGTCAGGCCCGTCTGCAGCTTTGCGATGCGCGCTTCCAACATGCGCACGGCTTCGGCGCGAGAGCGCGGTTTGACGGTCGAATATTCATCGATCGATGCCGACATCGCTTCCGCGGCGTTGACGGCGGTGGCCGAGAGCAGCGACGGCAGTTCGCCGCCGTCGGCATAGCGCGCGTCGCCGGCTGCGGCCACTTTGGTCTCGGCCGGCTTATCGGCTGAGGCTGTCAGATCGCCCGGATTCTGCAGGCGATCTTCCGGCACTTCGGCCGGCAGCGGACGGAACAGCGCCAAATGCGAGAACGACACCGGATGCGTTTCATCCTGCGTGACGACCACGCGGCCGCCCATGCGCGTCGTCTCGAAGAAATTGCGCGCAAACTGATACGGCAGGCGGATGCAGCCATGCGAGGCGCGATAGCCGGGAACGACGCCGGCGTGCATGGCGATGCCCGACCACGTCAGGCGCTGCATGAATGGCATCTCGGCATCATAGATGTTGCTGACGTGATGCCGGTTCTTCTCGAGGATCGTGAACACACCGGAAGGCGTGTCGAAGCCTGCCCGACCGCTGGAGATGCGCGAGGATGTCACTTCGCGGCTGCCATCGAAAATACGAAGACGCTGTTTGCGCAACGAGATCAGGATCTGTAGCGGCCGTGCCGCCTTTGGCACTTCAAGCGTCACGCGACGCGGCAGCGGGCGGCGCACTTCGGCATCGGCGGATTGGGGAAGGGCTGTCAACGCAACGGATGTCGCGAGTGCGATGATGGCGAGCACCGCAGTCGCGGACAGCGTGCGACGAAAATCGTTTGATGCAGCGAGAGAACGCACGGGACAGACAACCCCAAACTCGAGACCGACTCGGCCGGTGACATGCGAAGTCAAAGCGCGATTATTAGCGCATCACACCTAAGTCTTGGTTATCAGACATCGGGGCCCCGCCGCAACGACAGGCGCCACCGAAGTTCGGATTTCGCGCTTTATGTTGCGATAAATCAACGAATTGCCACGTCAGCTTAGTGTGTGACGCCGTGCGCGGCCGATAAAGGTCCCGATTTACCATGTTGGCGGACGATCGATCACCGTTCCGCAGAATTCCAACAAGGACATCGGCAACGTTCGCGGCGCACCCACTAGGCATACCGGGGGGCAGGACGTAACATATGGGTCGCAAACGCTAATCGCAGATCTGCGCGAGGCGGATCTGCAACTTGTTTTAGGGTGGTCTTGTCCGCGCCCGGTCACGCGACGACACTGTCGCGGCACTGGAACTGCGGCGCACACTCCAACCACCGGAATTGAGGTTCGATTGTCCGCACACGTGCCAGTCAAGCGTCTGCTTGCTCCCGACATCACGGCGAAGAAGGGTGGCGACCCGATCGTGTCGTTGACGTCGTATCACGCGCACACCGCTGCCATCGCGGACAAATATTGCGATTTCCTTCTGGTTGGCGACAGCCTCGGCATGGTGATGCATGGCTATGAGACGACGGTGCCGGTGCCGCTCGATCTGATGATCATGCATGGCCGCGCGGTGGTGCGCGGATCGAAGCGGGCGCTGGTCGTCGTCGACATGCCATTCGGCACCTATGAGGAAAGCCCGTCGATGGCGTTCCGCAACGCAGCGCGCGTGATGAAGGAAACGGATTGCGGCGCCGTCAAACTCGAAGGCGGCCGGCGCATGGCGGAGACCATCCGCTTCCTCGTCGATCGCGGTATTCCGGTGATGGCGCACATCGGCTTGACGCCGCAGTCGATCAATGTGCTCGGCGGATTCAAAACTCAGGGCCGAACGCTCGATCAGTGGGCGGCGATCGAGGAGGACGCGCGTCTCGTCGCCGAAGCAGGTGCCTTTGCCGTGGTGCTTGAAGCCATGACGGCGCCGCTGGCGGACCGCATCACCAAGGCGATACCCATCCCAACGGTCGGCATCGGCGCGTCGGCGGGCTGCGATGGCCAAATCTTGGTCATGGAGGATATGCTCGGCCTGTCGCCGAAGGTCGCCAAGTTCGTCAAGGAATTCGGCGCTATCGGCAAGGCGATCGACAGCGCCATCTCGTCGTATGCCCGCGAGGTGCGCGCCCGCACGTTCCCGGCTGACGCCCATACCTACGCCGTCAAGTCGGTCGCCCCAGCCGAGGGAGCGCCCCCTGCCGCCTCCGGCACGGCAACGCCCGGAGCCACGAAAAAGCCGAAAACCGCGAGCAGTTGAGGAGGTTAGCCGCTTTCCACGCTTTGCCGCGTCGCATGGCCTTGTGCCGGCATGGGAACCGTCTATCAATGCCGGCCACTGAGGGGTGGGGCTTAATCCGCATCGGCACGGCCACGCCTCTTGAAATACCCGAGAAACGTCAACGCCCAAGCGGGAGACTTCGACATATGGCCGACGATCGCGACAGTCTGCTGCGCGAGGTAGACGAAGAACTGCGGCGCGAACAGCTGCAGAAACTGTGGGAGCGCTACAACGGCCTCATCCTCGGCGGCGCGGCCCTGATCGTGGTCGCAGTGGCCGGTTATAAATTCATGGAAACGCGGCGTATTACGGCGGCGCAGACCGCAGGCGCTGAATTTTCCAAGGCACGGACGCTGGAAGCCGACAAAAAGGCCGAAGATGCCCAGAAGGCCTATGAGGCGCTGGCGCAATCGGGCCCCAGTGGATACGCCGCGCTGGCGCAACTGCATCTTGCCAAAATCCACATCGATGCCGGCCGCACGGCGGACGCTTTGGCGATCTATGAGACGCTGGCGAAGAATGTGTCGGCCGATGGACTTGTACGTGGTTTTGCACAGCTTCAGGCCGCGTCGCTGCGGCTCGGCGAGGCGGACTTTACCGAAATCAAGAATCGGCTCACGCCGTTGGTGTCGTCGGATAGTGCCTACAAGGTGAGCGCCAACGAACTGTTGGGCCTCGCTGCCTTCAAGGCCGGAAACCTGGCGGAGGCGCGCGCCTACCTCGAACCGCTATTGATCGACCCTGCGGCGTCGAACGCCATCCAGGACCGCATCAAGATCGTGCTTGGCTCGGTCGCGCAGGCGGAATTGGCGGCAACGGGTACGGCAGCGCCAGTTGCGGCACCGGCCGCGGCGCCTGCGACCTCGAACCCGGCAGCCGCTCCGGCGGCTGCAACGCCGAACGCCGCTCCGGCCGCCACGGCGCCGCCGGCTGCGGCACCGGACAGCGGGCAGAAGTAACGGATCGACCAACTGGTCAACACCAGGAGACGTTGGTGACAAGTCAAGGCCGCATTCAACGACTGCTTCGCTCCGCATTGGTGGCAGCGGGTGCACTGTGTGTTGTGGCCATCGGTGGCTGCTCCGGCGACGGTCCGTCGCTGCCGAAGCTGACCGACCTCAATCCGTTCAAGGAAAAGCAGCAGCCGTTGCCGGGCCGTCGCGTGCCGATCATGCAGGCCACCGACACCGTGACCGGCAATCTTGCGGATGCGTCGCAGGCGATCAACCTGCCGCCGCAGCGCGCCAACGACAACTGGTCCCAGCCGGGCGGCGAAGCGTCCAACGCGCCGGGCCACTTGGCACTCGCGGGTTCGGTGCGGCAAGTTTGGAGCCAGGATGCAGGCGAAGGCTCGTCCAAGGCGGGCCGCGTCATGGCCAGCCCGATCGTCGTCGATGGCCGCATTTACGCGCTCGACGCCGAAGGCAAGGTGACGGGGTTCTCAACATCCGGCGGGCGCCTGTTCCAAGTCTCGACCGTGCCTGAAAATGAATCCGGTGCCGGCGGTCATGGCGGCGGTCTCGCTGCCGAGAACGGCCGCATCTACGTCGCCAACGGCTACGGTGTGGTGGCAGCGCTCGATCCCTCGACCGGCAAGGCGCAGTGGTCGAAGAACCTTGGCACGCCGATCCGCGCCGCGCCGACGGCGTCAGGTGATCGTCTCTATGTGGTGACGGTCGCGGGCCGCACCTATTGTCTGTCGGGTATCGACGGCACCGAAATCTGGGCCGTGCGCGGGTTGCCGCAGCAGGCCAGCCTCATGACCTCGACCAGTCCTGCGGTCGATGGCGATATCGTCGTCGTGCCCTATCCGTCGGGTGATCTGATGGCGCTGAAGGTGCTCGACGGTTCGCCCGTTTGGTCGGAAAATCTGGCGCGCACGCGCGCCACCTCGCAGCTCGCCTCGATGAGCGATGCGGCACGTCCGGCCATCGACGGCGGAACGGTGTTCGCTGTTGGCCATGCCGGTCGCATGGTGGCAACGCAGAGCAAGACCGGCGAGCGGCTGTGGTCGATCAACGTGCCAAGCACGCAGGCACCATGGGTCGCGGGCGACACGATCTACGTCGTCGATACGAGCGGCCGCCTGATGGCCATATCGCGGTTGGACGGCAAGACGGTGTGGACCGCCAACCTGCCGGATTCGCGGACCTGGGCCGGCCCCGTCCTCGCGGGCGGAACGCTATGGCTGGCGTCCAACAAAGGCGCGCTCATCGGCGTTGATGCCGCAACGGGCCGTATCGGCAGCCAGAGCGATCTCGGCAGCCCGGTCTATATCCCCCCGGTTGTGGCTCAGGGCCGCATGTACGTCTTCACCGATTCCGCAAAACTGATCGCCCTCAACTGAAAGTTGGGCTAGAACGCAGGGATCGGCGCGGCACCGTACGTGCCATGCGCCCGCCCGAGGCGTTGAGCGCGTTTACCAAAGCAATTCATCAGCACATGTCCGAAGCACCACTCGTGGCCATCGTGGGCCGGCCGAACGTCGGCAAGTCGACGCTGTTCAACCGGCTGACCGGCACGCGCGCGGCGCTTGTCTCGGACATCCCGGGGCTGACGCGCGACCGGCGCGAAGGTACGGCAGATCTCGGCGGTGTTGCGATCACGCTTGTCGATACGGCGGGCCTGGAAGAAGCGGAAGCAGGGTCCATCGCCGACCGGATGCGCAAGCAGACCGAGAAAGCCATCGCCGACGCGGGCCTGGTCTTGTTCGTCGTCGATGCGCGCGCCGGTGTGACGCCGACCGACAAGGAATTCGCGCGGCTCGCGCGCCAGTCCGGCAAGCCGATCATCCTCATCGCCAACAAGGCCGAGGGCAAGCAGGGGACGGACGGCTTCTACGACGCGTTCGGGCTTGGCTTCGGCGCGCCGCTCGCTATTTCTGCTGAACACGGCGAGGGTATCGGCGATCTCGTCGTCGACATCGCGGCCGCTCTCGATTTGAAATTGCCGGTGCGCAGCAAGCGCCGCCGTGACGATGTCGATCAGCCGGACGCAGCGGCAGATGCGGTCGAAGATGCGCCGGCGAAAAAGCCGATCCGCGTTGCGATCGTCGGCCGGCCGAACGCGGGCAAATCCACCCTGGTCAACGCGCTGCTCGGCGAAGACCGCATGATCACCGGTCCCGAACCGGGACTGACGCGCGACAGCGTCGCCAGCGACATCACATTCAAAGGCCGCTCGTTCCGATTGTTCGACACGGCCGGTCTGCGCCGCAAGGTGCGCATCACCGATCTTGCCGAGAAACTGTCGGCAAGCGACGCCGTGCGGGCTATTCGTTTCGCCGAAGTGGTGGTGCTGCTCATCGATGCCGAGCGGCCGTTCGAGAAACAGGATCTGACCATCGGCGGCATGGTCGCCGACGAAGGGCGTGCGCTCGTCATCGCCGTCAACAAATGGGATCTCGTCGCCGATAAGCAGAAGACGCTGCGAGCGTTGCGCGAGACAGTTGCGGAAAGTCTGGCGCAGGTGCCAGGCGTTGCGCTGGTAACCATTTCAGCGCGTGCCGAGAGCGGGCTCGACCAGTTGCAGCAGGCGATCATCAAGACCTACGAAACGTGGAACAAGCGTGTGTCGACGCCGCGTCTCAACCGCTGGCTGCTTGAAGCGTTGTCGCGGCACGCGCCGCCGGCTGCGGCAGGAAAGCGCATCAAGATCCGCTATGTGACACAGCCCTCAACCCGCCCGCCGACGTTCGTCGCATTCTGCCAGCGCGCGGAAGCGTTGCCAAAGTC
>JBOFCQ010000326.1:0-17533 GCA_051646145.1 Hyphomicrobium sp. | reverse complement strand
AAGTCCGCCGTCTCGTTGCCGTCGGTTTTGAGTAAACCGCTCACGACAAGTGCTCCATCAACCGCAGGCGTGACCCTGCACGCACAGACCTTGTTTCGTCAAGCGAGACCATTGCAGACCGCACGTGCACGGCGCGCAGCGTATGCGCGAAATTTCGCCAGCGCTGACCGGCCGTCGCAATGCACGCCGAGACATCCAACTTACTTAACTTCCGCGCCAACGACGCACCGCCGCCACTCTCGCCGCGCGCTGTCGCGCCGTTACCCATACCAATCGCGCACATCGCGGTTGGGGCTTGGCAGACGGCGTCGGACGATTTATTCTTCACCGTAGAATTTAGCGACTATGGTAGCGCGATGTCAAGACAGATGAAGCCGGCCATTGTGCCCAAACCGCGCGGACGGCGCGGTTTGGACCGCGCCGCACTGCTCACTGCCGCCTTCGACATGCTGGCGCGCGAGGGTGAGGCGCATTTCTCCGTCCGCAAGCTCGCGGCGTCACTCGGCGTCGATCCGATGACTGTGCTGCATCACTTCGGCTCCAAGGATGAGCTTCTGCGGCTCATCGCCGATCAGGCTCTGGCGACGGTCGATCTGCCCGCGCCGAGCGAGGATTGGCGGGCGAACCTGCGCTGCGTCGCGGCCGCCTACCGCGAACTCGCTCAGCGCCATCCGCGCCTCTTTCATCTCCACTTCCGCTTTCACGCCACCGGCCCGACCGACCACGCGTCGAGCGAAGTCGTCTACAGCGCCCTCAGGCGCGCCGGATTATGCGACCTTGAGGCAGCAAGCCTCGGATTGGCGTTCTACGCTTTCGTCATGGGCTATGCGCAGGCCGAGACCGAGGGTCTGCTGGCGCCGATCTCACATGCCAGCGAAAGCGAACTGCGCGCGCTCGATCCGGCGGCCTATCCAGCAACGCAGGCCCTCATCCCGGCATTCAAGACGCTGGACCCGGACCGCGCTTTCGACATGGCGCTGACGTGCTTCGTTTCAGGCATCGCTGCACGCGCGAAAGCATGACCCGGCCCGCGTCGCTAAAAAAAACGCGCTTGCATACGGCGCACGCCCGGGCTGGATTACAGCGGCGTGTGAAACCGGCGACGGCACTCGGTCGCGCCGCCGGCTTATAGGGTCGAAGTGCAGGAGGCATGACGGATGTATCGTGCGAACTGGTCAGACACCACGTACACATTCCCGGATTTGAAGGATCTGCTGGCCAAGGCGACACCGCCGAGATCCGGCGATCAGCTTGCAGGTGTTGCGGCCCGCAACGGTGAGCAGAACGTCGCGGCGCGCATCGCGCTTGCCGATGTGCCGCTGAAGACATTTCTCAACGAGGCCGTCGTTCCTTACGAAAAGGACGACGTCACCCGCCTGATCATCGATGAGCACGACGCCATCGCGTTCCAACCGGTCGCCAGCATGACGGTCGGCGCATTCCGCGATTGGCTGTTGTCGGATGCAGCAACTGCCGATGCTCTTGCACGCCTCGCGCCCGGCCTCACGCCAGAAATGGCGGCCGCTGTATCGAAGATCATGCGCAATCAGGATTTGATCCTCGCCGCCAAGAAGATCTCCGTCGTCAGCAAGTTCCGCGACACCATCGGCCTTCCAGGCCGCATGGCAGTTCGCTTGCAGCCGAACCACCCGACGGACGACAAGCGCGGCATCGCGGCCTCGATCATCGATGGCCTGATGTATGGGTGCGGCGATGCCGTCATCGGCATCAATCCGGCCAGCGACAACATGGGCACCATCATCGATCTGCTGGGCATGCTGGACGACGTCATCCAGCGCTTCGAAATTCCAACGCAGAGCTGCATCCTCACGCACGTCACGTCAACGATTGGCGCCATCGAACGCGGGGCACCAGTCGATCTGGTGTTCCAGTCGATCGGCGGCACGCAAGCCGTCAACGCCTCCTTCGGCGTCACGCTCGACGTGTTGCGCGAAGGGCGTGACGCGGCGCTGACGCTGAAACGCGGCACGGTCGGCGACAACGTCATGTATTTCGAAACGGGCCAGGGCTCGGCGTTGTCGGCGGACGCGCATCACGGCGTCGATCAGCAGACCATCGAAGCGCGCGCCTACGCGGTGGCGCGGAAATACAAGCCGTTGCTCGTCAATTCTGTCGTCGGCTTCATCGGCCCCGAGTATCTCTACAATGGCAAGGAGATCATCCGCGCCGGCCTTGAGGATCACTTCTGCGGCAAGCTGCTCGGCCTGCCGATGGGATGCGATATCTGCTACACCAATCACGCTGAAGCGGATCAGGACGACATGGATGTCCTGATCACGCTGCTCGGCGCCGCCGGGATTACCTTCATCATGGGCATTCCTGGCGCCGACGACATCATGCTGAACTACCAGTCGACGTCGTTCCACGATGCGCTCTATGTGCGCGAAGTGCTGGGCCTGAAGCGCGCGCCCGAGTTCGAGCAATGGCTGCAGGCGCTCGGCCTCACCGATCCGATGGGGCGCTTGAAACCGGAAAAGAGCGGCCATCCGCTTCTGGTTCATGCACGGGAGTTGGCGGCATGAGCAGCGAAGAGACGACCCCCAATGACGTCTGGCAGGGATTGCGGCGCTTTACCGACGCCCGCATCGGTCTCGGCCGCTCCGGCACGGCATTGCCGACCCGCGAGGTGTTGAAATTTTCGCTCGCGCATGCGCGCGCCCGCGACGCTGTGCTGACACCGATCTCGTGGGAGCCGGTGGAAGCCGGGCTCGCGGCACTCGGCTTGCAGAGCGTGCGCATCGCCAGTGCGGCGCCGGATCGCAATACCTATCTCTGCCGGCCTGACCTTGGCCGCAGCCTCGGCCAGCCAGCGCGAGAAGAGATCGCCGCACGCGCCAAAGGCGCCGTTGACCTGCTGATCGTCATCGCGGACGGCTTGTCCTCGAAGGCCGTCGCCGCCAACGCAGTGGCCACCGTCACGGCACTCCTGCCGCATATAAAGACCAACGCCTGGTCGCTGGCGCCGATCCTGCTCGCAAGCCAGGCGCGCGTCGCCATCGGCGACGAAGCCGGCGAATTGACCGGCGCCAAGGCCGTGCTCATGCTGATCGGCGAGCGCCCCGGCCTCTCGTCACCCGACAGCCTCGGCGCCTATCTGACATTCGCGCCGCGCAGCGGGCGCACGGACGCCGAGCGGAATTGCATTTCCAACATCCGCAAAGGCGGCCTGAGCTATGAAGAGGCGGCATTCAAAATGGCATGGCTGCTGCGGGAAGCCGTGCGCCGCGGCTTGACGGGGGTCGAACTCAAGGACGAGTCGAACTTCCAGATCGAGGCCAAACCCGCGCCGCGCACGCTGACTTAGAATTTGCGAACGAACCACCCGACCGCATCTCGCAACCGCGAAACGCCCGTTTGCGCGCCACGCTCTGCGGTGGGTGATGAAGATTTCCGCATTCAATCCGCATGACAACTTGTGATCACATTGTATAGTCGCGCAACGCGTCGCGGCCGATCGTTCGATTTGCCCGCGCGGGAATACGGGGAAGTGGGTTTTAGGACCAATGCGCGCGCGGAAGCTGACCGGAGTCTGGCGGAACTGACACACGCGCCCGTGGTCACACGGGCACGCTGAAGCCCGCTACATGCCGGCTGCTGCCATTTGGGCATTCGTCCCAGACCTTTGCAAAAGGGGCAGCAAAAGCCATGCAAGACAACACAACAGGCGTCACATACACGAAAGTGGATGACGCATATTTCGCAGCACGCGGATTGAAACGGCATGCCGGCGTGTGGTCGCTCTGGGCACTCGGCGTCGGCGCCGTGATCTCCGGACACTTCTCGGGCTGGAACCTTGGATTGGCGCAAGGTGGCTGGGGCGGCATGTTCGTCGCCACCATCATCATCGCCATCATGTATCTGGGCCTCACCTATTCGCTCGCTGAAATGAGCCCGGCGATGCCGCACACCGGCGGCGCCTACTCGTTCGCGCGCACAGCATTCGGACCCTGGGGCGGCTTTATCACCGGCCTCGCCGAAAACGTCGAATACGTCATGACCGCCGCCGTTATCGTGTTCTTCATCGGAAGTTACGTGGCGGCCATTGTCGGCGCGCCAACTGAATGGCAACCACTCTTCTGGATAGCGGGCTATCTGCTCTTCGTCGGCTTGAACATTTTGGGCGTCGAGCAGTCGTTCAAATTTTCGCTGGTGGTGACCATGGCGGCGCTGGCCTGCCTCGTCGCCTTCTACTTGAGCGCAGTCATGTACGGCAACGTCGACTTCGGTCGCTGGGCCCTGAACATCGCGCCCGACGGTTCGGAATTGCCTGAAGGCAACGGTCCGATGTTCCCGTTTGGCAACTACGGCATTCTCGCCGCGCTGCCGTTCGCGGTCTGGCTGTTCCTCGCCATCGAACAGTTGCCGCTGGCGGCGGAAGAATCGGTCGATCCCAAGAAGGACATGCCCAAGGGCATCATGCTGGGCATGTTCACGCTCATCGCCTCGGCCTTCGCGGTGCTCTACCTCAACCCGTCGGTTGCAGGCGTCGGCTCCAAGACGCTCGGCGCCTCGGGTGAACCGCTGCTCGATGGTCTGCGCGCGATCTACGGCTCGGATATCGCCAACATCCTTGCGGCTGTTGCGGTGATCGGTCTCGTGGCATCGTTCCACGCCATCATCTTCGCCTTCGGCCGGCAGATCTACTCGGTGAGCCGCGCCGGTTACTTCCCGAGTGCATTGTCGGTGACGCACGGCACGCGCAAGACGCCCCACATCGCCATGATCGTCGGCTCGCTCATTGGCCTCGCGGTCATGCTGGCGGTGTGGTTCGGGCAGGGTGCCGAGCAGGGCGCCAAGGTGATCGGCGGCACGCTGCTGAACATGGCCGTATTCGGCGCCATGTTCTCCTACGTGATGCAGGGACTGTCTTACATCCAGTTGAAGAAGAAGTTCCCCGACATCGCCCGTCCCTACAAGAGCCCGCTCGGCGTCTTCGGTGCCGCGCTGACGGTCATCATCGCGCTGGTGACGATCTTCATGCAGCTTCAGGACCCCATGTATGTCACGGGTGTGCTGTTTGTGGCCGCCTGGTTTGCGATCGGCATTCTGTACTTCGCGCTGATCGGACGCCACAAGCTCATCCTGTCGCCGGAAGAAGAGTTCGCGATGTCGAAGGGCAAGAGCGAGTACAAGTCGATCTGATCGACGACACCCACCGGATGCGCGCGGCAAGCTGATAACCGCTTCGCGCGCAGTCGGGCCTCGGCCATTGAGAGCCCTGAACGAGCACAATCGCAAAAAGCCCCGCAGAAACTGCGGGGCTTTTTTTGTTCAGGCGCAATCGCGCGGCGTTCACGCCGGCTGGTGCTGCAAACCGGTCGGCGGCGGCCCCATGAGATCCAGCGCCTCGTTCTCAGCGTCCGAATAAATCCGCGACCGCGTCAGGAAGCGCACGCCTTCCGGCGCCTCGACGGAAAAGCCCGATCCCCGACCGGGCACCACATCGATGATCAGATGCGTGTGCTGCCAGTAATTGAACTGGTCGGCGCCCATGTAAAATGGTTGTCCGCCGATGTCGCCAAGATAGACGTCTCGCGCGCCGACGCGAAATTCGCCGCGCGGATAGCACATCGGCGCGGAGCCATCGCAGCACCCGCCCGACTGGTGAAACAGCAGCGGGCCGTGCACCGTCTGCAGTTTGGCGATGAGATTGAGTGTATCGGGGGTCGCGGTCACGCGGCTTGTCACAGGTGCGCTCCTCTCATTTGGCTGATTACGACGCGACCGCTTGCCCATTCGGCACCACGATCGCGAAGATGTCGGCGAGCGCGGCCAGCGCCGAGACATGCACCTGTTCGGCCGGCACGACGCCGCCGAGCGGGTTGGGCAGCGCCCGCGTTGCCGTCGCCGCAGCAACGACCGTTGGCCGGTAGCCGAGATTGAAGGCCGCGCGCGCCGTCGAATTCACACAGACATGGGTCATGAAGCCCGCAATCACAAGGTCGGTCGCGCCGAGAGCCTTGAGCCGCGCATCGAGATCGGTTTTCTCAAACGAGCTCGGATAGGCTTTGGTGATGACCGCTTCGCCAGCACGCGGCGCGACCACATCGGCGATGCGGCCGATTTCAGCGGTTGTGTCGTAGGGCGATCCAGCACCCGCATCGTGCTGAATGTGGATGACCGGCGTACCGACAGAGCGGGCGCGTTCAAGCAGCCGCTGCGCTTCGGCAAGCGCGGGCTCGACACCTTCGAGCTGCATCACACCGTCACGATAGGTGTTCTGGCAGTCGATCATGATCAGAACGGATTGACTGAGCGGACGTGGCTCCGACGGCAAGGCCAGGAGCGAGCGGAGTGTTGGTCGAGCGGCCATTGCAGAGAGCCTCGCGGTCAAGATCCACGACTCCGCGTCACGGCCGTCACACCAAGTGACGTCGCGCGGCGTCACGGTCACATATGGGGAAACCGCCGCCGAAAGCGCATGGCTCCGGCGGCGGCAGGGTTGCTATCGTGGCCTGGGCTTAGAAGAAGCCGAGTGCCTTCGGACTGTAGCTGACCAGCATGTTCTTCGTCTGCTGATAATGGTCGAGCATCATCTTGTGGTTTTCGCGGCCGATGCCCGACTGCTTGTAACCACCGAACGCGGCATGGGCCGGGTAGAGGTGATAGCAGTTGGTCCACACGCGGCCGGCCTGGATCTCGCGACCGAAGCGATAGGCGCGCGTGCCGTTGCGCGACCACACACCGGCGCCCAGGCCATAGAGCGTGTCGTTGGCGATTTCGAGCGCCTCTTCCGGCGTATCGAAGGTGGTGACGGCGAGCACGGGTCCGAAGATTTCTTCCTGGAACACGCGCATCTTGTTGTGGCCTTCGAGAACGGTCGGCTCGACGTAGTAGCCGGTCGCCAATTCGCCGCCGAGTGCCGCGCGCTTGCCGCCTGTCAACACGCGGGCGCCTTCGCCGCGGCCGATGTCGATATAGCTCAGGATCTTTTCGAGCTGATCGTTCGACGCCTGCGCGCCGATCATCGTCGAGGCATCCATCGGATGGCCCTGCTTCACCTTGGCGACACGCTGCAGAGCGCGATCCATGAACTTCTCATAGATCGAGCGCTGCACGAGGGCACGGCTCGGGCATGTGCAGACTTCGCCCTGGTTGAGCGCGAACATCGTGAAGCCTTCGAGGCACTTGTCGAAGTATTCGTCGTCGGCGTCCATCACGTCGGCGAAGAAGATGTTCGGCGACTTGCCGCCGAGTTCGAGCGTGCACGGGATGATGTTTTCCGAAGCGTACTGCATGATCAGGCGGCCGGTCGTCGTCTCGCCCGTGAAGGCGATCTTGGCGATGCGCTTGTTCTGAGCCAGCGGCTTGCCGGCTTCGATGCCGAAACCGTTGACGACGTTGAGCACGCCTTCAGGCAGCAGATCGCCGATGATGTCGACGAGAACCATGATGCTCATCGGCGTCTGCTCGGCAGGCTTCAGCACGATGCAGTTGCCGGCGGCGAGCGCGGGCGCAAGCTTCCACACGGCCATCAGCAGCGGGAAGTTCCACGGAATGATCTGGCCGACAACGCCGAGCGGCTCATGGAAATGGTAGGCCACGGTGTCGTGGTCGATTTCAGAGATCGAGCCTTCCTGCGCGCGCAGGCAGCCGGCGAAATAACGGAAGTGATCGACAGCGAGCGGGAGATCGGCGTGCGTCGTCTCGCGGATCGGCTTGCCGTTGTCGATGGTCTCGACGAGCGCCAGCACATCGAGGTTGCTCTCGATGCGGTCGGCAATCTTGTTCAGGATCTGCGCGCGGGCGGCCGGCGACGTGCGACCCCAGGCGACGCGCGCCTTGTGAGCGGCGTCGAGCGCCAATTCGATGTCTTCGGCCGTCGAGCGGGCGACATCGCACACCGGCTGGCCGGTGACGGGCGTGATGTTGGTGAAGTACTGGCCGCGCACGGGGGCCACCCACTTGCCACCGATGAAGTTGTCATAGCGCGGCTTGATGATCTGCTTGCCGTTCAACTTGTCCATTGCAACATGCTGCATGTGTTCCACTCCCTGAGGACCGACGGTTTGATATTGTTCTTCTCGTGCGTTATGCTTGCACAAGCATAACGCGTCTTTTAGCCTAGTTCCATCGGCGATGACGAGGGCGTTGTGGGTGCTTCTTTAGTCGCAAACTCGAGCCCGCGGCGGCGTGAAGCCTCCGCTACGGCTGACGGTGCGACGCGCGATCGGTTGCGATCAGTTGGATTGCGGCGTGACGCCGTGCTGCAGGCCGAGCACGTGCCCGGCGAGATACAGCGAGCCGCAGATCAGCACGCGTTTTGGCCCGCCGCCGAGGCTTGCTATTGTCTCGAGCGCTGAGATCACACTTTCGCGATCGGCCGACTGCAATCCTGCGCTGCGCGCGATCTCAGCCAGATTTTCGGCGGAATGGGGCACCTCGTGCGCGCCGGGGATCGGCACGGCGTAAATCGTGCGCACGAGCCCGCGAAACGGCGCCAGAAAGCCCAGCGCATCCTTCTGGCCCATCATGCCGACGACCAGATAGACGGGCTTGGGTGATTTTTCTTCAAAACCCGCCAGCGTATCGGCCAGCATGTCGCCCGCCGCGGGATTATGCCCGCCGTCGAGCCACAGCTCTGCATCGGGCCCAAGGATCGCCGGCAACGGTCCGCGCGTCAGGCGCTGCATGCGCGCCGGCCACTCGACGGTTCTAAGACCGGTCTCTATGGCGCGCTCGTCAAACGCCAGGCCGGGAACCTTATCCGCCAGCGTCATCGCGGCCATGACAGCGGTTCCGGAATTGATGATCTGATGACGGCCGACCAACGCCGGCAGCGGCAGATCGAGCAGACGATCCTCGCGCTGCACGACAAGGCGTCCGCTCTGCTCGTAGCAATCGAAATCGCGGCCCATCACAACCAGCGGCGCACCGATGGCGTTGGCCCGCGCATCGATCACGCCCATCACCTCGTCGCACTGCTGGGATACGATGCCGGTGACGCCGCGCTTCAGAATACCAGCTTTTTCGGCGGCGATGCGCGCCAGCGTCGGCCCAAGCTTCTCGGCGTGATCCATCGAGATCGACGTGATCACCGATAGAGCCGGTTTCACGATGACATTCGTTGCGTCCAGACGCCCGCCGAGCCCGACTTCGAGCAGCAGCACATCCGCCGGCGTCTCGGCAAATGCCAGAAACGCGGCCGCGGTCGTGATTTCAAATTGCGTGATGTCATCGCCATCGTTGACGGCGCGGGCGCGCATGAGCACGTCGACGAGCGCATCTTCGCCGATCGGTTCCGCGGGGCCGTTCTCACGTGCCAGTACGATGCGTTCATGAAAGCGCACGAGATGCGGCGAGGTGTAGACGTGCGCCCGTTTTCCGGCCGCTTCGGTGATGGCCTTGAGATACGCAGTGACCGATCCCTTGCCGTTCGTGCCGGCGATGTGCACGACGGGCGGCAAGCGCTTCTCGGGGTGGCCAAGTTTCGCCAGCAAACGTTCGACGCGACCGAGCGACAAATCGATCAGCTTCGGATGCAGCAACTTCATGTCCGCCAGCAGCGCATCGCTCGTCGGGCGTGTCGTCACGTCTGTCATGGGGCTGCGCTCAATCGATCGTGCGTCGCGTCGAAACGTGAAGGGGAACCGGCCGCTCGCGCCGCTCAGGCGCCGCGCGGCGATTCCTTGCTAAGATCGCTCGCGCGCGCAACGACATCCGTCGCCGGCTTGGTCTTGTCGGCCGATTGGCTTTCGAAGCGCTGGCTCGGCGGCACAGCTTCCGCTTCCATGACGCCACCCGACACCCGCGCGGCGGTCTCAATCACCTTGCCATCGACGGCAGAGCCGTTCATGTGCACCTTACTGCCATTGATCTTCTTCGTCGCCGACTTGCTGGCGTTCACACCGCCCATCAACAGACGACAGATGCGGGCCAGTGTTTCGCGCATCTTGTGGCGGTGAACCACAATGTCGACCATGCCGTGAGACAGCAAATACTCAGCGCGCTGGAAGCCGTCGGGCAATTGCTCGCGGATCGTCTGCTGAATGACGCGCGGTCCGGCAAAGCAGATGAGCGCGCCGGGCTCCGCGATGTGAATGTCGCCGAGCATGGCATAGGAGGCTGTGACACCGCCCGTGGTCGGGTCGGTCAGAACAACGATGTAAGGCAGCTTGGCTTCGCGCAAGCGCTGCACGGCAATCGTCGTGCGCGGCATCTGCATCAACGACAGAATGCCTTCCTGCATACGTGCGCCGCCCGAGGCGGCGAACAGGATGAAGGGCGTCTTCAATTCAACAGCGCGCAACATCGCAGTGATGAGCGCTTCGCCGGCCGCCATGCCGAGCGACCCGGCCATGAAGCGGAAATCCTGCGCGGCGGCGACAACCGGCACGCCTTCAAGCGTGCCTTCACCGGCGAGCACCGCGTCTTCGAGTTCGGTCTCAGTTTTCGCGGTCTTCAAGCGATCGGTGTATTTACGGCCATCGCGAAACTTCAGCGGGTCCTGCGGGACCGGCGGCACCGCGACCTTCACATAGTCGTTGCCGTCGAACAGATGGCGCAAGCGCTGATCGGCGCCCATGCGCATGTGATATTCTGAACCGGGCACGACGAACTGATTGGCTTCAAGGTCTTTGTAGAAGACCATCTGCCCGCTCTCGGGGCACTTGATCCAGAGGTTGTCGGGCACGTCTCGCTTGGTCGTGGACAACAGTCCTCGGATTTTTGGCCGGACGACGTTGTTGATCCAGTTCACGCGTTAGGACTCCTCGTTGCCCGGGGCCAAGCGGCGCGACACGCGACTTCGCTGACCAGATGGGCGAATGAATTTTGCAGGGCAGCATAGCTTAATCGCTGGCTGCGGCTTCATAAAGACGCTTGCATTAGCAATATGGGCCCGGCCTCCCCCGACCGCCAGGGGTTTTGGGCGATATCCCCGCCGATGGTCAATGCGTGCGCAATGCCGCACTCAGCGACGATACCAGATCTGTCACCGCAGCGGTCGTGCCCGCGGTTGCCTTTCCGTCTTTTTTCAGCGACTTTTCAACAGCTTGAACAATCGCCGAGCCGACGACGACGCCATCCGCGCCACGCGCGATGGCTTTGGCCTGCTCGCCCGTGCGCACGCCGAAGCCGACGACCACCGGCAGTTCGGTCGCCGACTTGATGCGCGAAACCTGTTTATGAACATCGTTCACCACAGGCGCCGCGGCGCCGGTAATGCCGGTGATCGACACATAGTACACAAAGCCCGACGTGTTCTTCAGAACTGCCGGCAAGCGCTTGTCGTCCGTCGTCGGCGTTGCGAGGCGGATGAAGTTCAGACCGGCGGCAACGGCGGGCAGGCACAATTCATCGTCGGCTTCGGGCGGCACGTCGACGACGATCAGGCCATCGACGCCGGCGGCCTTGGCATCCTTCAGAAAGCGCGCGTTGCCGTAAACATAGATCGGGTTGTAGTAGCCCATAAGAACGAGCGGCGTGTTCGGGTCCTTGGCTCGAAACTCGGCGGCAAGCGCCAGCGTCTTCGCCAGCGTCTGTCCGCCTTTCAGCGCCCGCAATCCCGACGCTTGAATTGCCGGGCCATCGGCCATCGGATCTGAAAACGGCATGCCGAGTTCGATGACATCGGCTCCCGCGCCCGAAAGCCCGAGCAGGATCGCCTTCGACGTTTCATAATCGGGATCGCCCGCCATGACGAACGTGACGAGTGCGGGCCGGCCTGCCTTTTTCAATTCGGCGAAGCGGGTGTCGATGCGGGTCTGCGACGGCATGGTGCGTGTGTCCGATTGGATGCGTGAGCGAAAGCGGATGCGCGACTTGATGCTATCGGCCGCGCGATGAAAGGCGTTTCAAATCGTCATGCCGAGATGCTTCGCGACCGTGAACAGATCTTTGTCGCCGCGCCCGCACAGGTTCATGACCAGGATCTTGTCCTTGGCGAGCTTCGGCGCGAGCTTGATGACGTAGGCTAGCGCATGGCTTGGCTCGAGCGCCGGGATGATGCCTTCGAGACGCGTGCACACCTGCAGCGCGGCAAGCGCTTCCTTGTCCGTGATGGCGACGTAACTGACGCGGCCGGTATCTTTCAGCCACGAATGCTCGGGTCCGACGCCTGGATAATCGAGACCGGCCGAGATCGAATGGCCTTCGAGAATTTGTCCGTCGCCATCCTGCAGCAGATAGGTGCGGTTGCCATGGAGCACGCCCGGTGATCCGCCCGTCATCGACGCCGCGTGCCCATTCGGCACATCGAGGCCGTGACCGCCGGCTTCGACGCCGAAAATCGCCACGTCCTTGTCGTCGAGAAACGGATGGAACAAGCCGATGGCGTTCGAACCGCCGCCGATGCACGCCACGAGCGCGTCGGGCAAACGGCCTTCCGCGGCCATCACCTGCTCGCGCGTTTCCTTGCCGATGATCGATTGGAAATCTCGCACCATGGCCGGATAGGGATGCGGGCCCGCCGCCGTGCCGATGAGATAGTACGTGTCGTGGACGTTCGTCACCCAATCGCGCAGCGCTTCGTTCATCGCGTCTTTCAGCGTGCCCGCGCCAGCCGTCACCGGATTGAGTTTTGCGCCAAGCAGTTTCATGCGCGCAACGTTCGGCGCCTGGCGTTCGACGTCGGTCGCGCCCATGTAGATCTCGCACGGCATGCCGTACTTCGCGCACACCGTCGCAACGGCGACGCCATGCTGGCCGGCGCCCGTTTCCGCGATGATGCGCGTTTTGCCCATGCGGCGCGCGAGCAGGATTTGCCCGAGGCAATTGTTGATCTTGTGCGAGCCCGTGTGATTGAGTTCGTCGCGCTTGAAATAAATCTTCGCCCCGCCGAGTTCAGCGGTCATGCGCTCGGCAAGATACAGCGGGCTTGGGCGGCCGGCATAATGCAGATTGAGAAAATCGATTTCCTTCTGGAACGACGGATCGGCCTTCGCCGTCTCATACGCGCGTTCGAGTTCGAGGATCAGCGGCATCAGCGTTTCGGCAACGAACCTGCCGCCGAACATGCCGAAAAACCCGCGATCATCGGGACCGGTTCTCAGGCTGTTGAGCTTGCTCTCGCCGGCTTTCTTCATCGTCGTCGCCATCACGTCACTCCAAAGCGCCGGTTATGCGCATCCAGTCCTGCGGCCGGCGATCGATCGCCTTGCCCGATTCAAACCCTGTTATAGCTCTTTACCGCTTTGAGGAAGCGGCGGATCAGCTCAACGTCTTTGACGCCCGGCGCGCTTTCGACGCCGGATGAAACATCCACAGCCTTTGCGCCCGTCACCTTGATCGCCTCGACCACGTTGTCGGCGTTGAGGCCGCCGGAGAGCATGAAATTCATCTGCCCCTTGATGTCGTCGAGCGCGTGCCAGTCGAACGCCTGACCATTGCCGCCCGGCAGCACATGGCCTTTCGGAGCCTTGGCATCGAACAGAATGAGATCGGCACTTTCGTTGTAGCGCAGCGCCCGGCGGGCATCGACGGCAGCCGCCACGCTGATCGCCTTGATGACCGGCAAATGACAGCGGCTCTTGATCTCGCGCACGCGCGGCGCGCTCTCGTCGCCGTGTAGCTGGATCATATCGGGCTGCACCTTGTCGACGATGGCATCGAGCACGCGATCATCGGGATCGACGAACAGCGCCACGACCTTGGCCTGCCCGCGTGCGCGATCGGCGAGATCGAGCGCGGTTGCAACATCGACATGACGCGGGCTGCGCGGAAAGAAGACGAGGCCGACGTAATCCGCGCCGCCATCGAGCGCCGCGTTGATTGTCTCGGGTGTGCGCAATCCGCAAATCTTGACGTCGGTCGCCATGGCAGGGGGTACTCAATCGAACCGGCAATTCGTGTCTAATTCAAACATCGCGCGTTGCGCCGAGCAACATCACACGCGTTTGCCGCGCATCACGCGGGCTTACCCGCCAGCCGTCGCTTCTGCCAGCGCTTCAGCGCGATCAGCGTCCACACGGCTTCGACCACGCCGAACGGCCATGCGCCTTGCAGAAACCCGTAAATCGACGCTGCCGCACACGCTATCGCAAACCCGAACACGCACCAAGGGCTGGCATCCTCGAAGGCATAAAAGGCCAGCATTGCGCTGACGGCGACAAGTCCGAACAGCGTCAGCGGATCGAAGAGGTCCATGAGCGTCAGCGGCCAGCGATGGCAAGATGCGCCGACGACGCGTTCGACGCCGCCGATGCCGATTGCGCCGTAACATCGCGTTCGCGCGTCAGCCGTTCCGTCTCGGCTTCATAGCGTGTGGCACGGCGCAACTGCACGCGGGCCGTGCGCCGCCAGCGGCTCTGACTGAGCCACGTCGCAAGGCCGCCAAGGACAACACCGAGAACGAGCGTGCCGAGCAGATAAACATAGAACGGCAGCTCTATCGCGAGTGCCGGCGTTTCAGGCCTGAAGGGATCGAGCACCAGTTGCACTGGCTGGCGGTTCGACACCGCAATCGCCACAAGCGCGGCGCCCAGCGGAAACGCAATCAGCAACGTCACCAATCGCTTGAGCACGATCGAACTCCTCTTGATACGCAGGTGCATCGCGGCCGCTGCCACCGCACGCCGTCGCGTGCGTTGAGCGCCGGCGCGCTTGCGTCAGTGCGGGCTTTTTCCGCGATGGTTCAAGCGGTCACGCAGTTCCTTGCCGGTCTTGAAAAATGGCACGAACTTTTCGGCCACCGAAACCGTGGTGCCAGTCCGCGGATTGCGGCCCTGACGCGCGGCGCGATGCTTGACGGTAAACGCGCCGAAACCGCGCAGTTCAACGCGATCACCTCGTGACAGCGCGTCGACGATCTCGTCGAAGATCACGTTGACGATGCGCTCGACGTCGCGGTGGTAGAGATGCGGATTGGCCGTCGCGATCCGCTGCACCAGTTCCGATTTGATCACCTTGCGCTCCCCAGCCCAGATGCTATCCAGAATAGATAATTCTTCTTATTTTTCAGAAGGGTGCCAAACAGAAACGAGCCCGTCAAGGCCAAGTGAGGAAATAGTCGGGTCGCGCATCAGCCACCCGGCCATCTGTTCGCCGGCCGAGCCGAACAGCGAGGAGGCCAGCTTGGCCCCGAAAAGGCCGAGCTTGAAGCCGCCCGGCTGCTCTGGTTTCCAGTCGACGAGCTTGGCATCCTTGGCGACGTTTTTCACATCTTTCAGCCAGGCAACGGCCTGATCTTCGCCGCCGATCTGGTCGATGAGGCGCACGGTCAGGGCTTCGCGGCCCGAGAAAATGCGCCCTTCCATGAGGCCCGCGACTTCGTTCGCCTTGATGCCACGGCGCTCTTCGACCAGGCCAACGAACCATTTGAAGCCGTCACCGATCATGGCTTCGACCACCTTGCGAGCATCGTCCTTCATCGGCTCAAACGGGGACGGAGCGGCTTTCAGCGGCCCGCTTTTAACCTCGTTCACTTTGACGCCGACCTTGTTCATCAGCTCCGCGAACTCCGGCCACTGGATCAGCACGCCGACAGAGCCGGTGATGGTATTGCCACGCGCCACGATGTGGTCGCTGGCCAGCCCGACGATGTAGCCGGCCGATGCCGCAACGGTACCGAACTGGGCGACGACGGGCTTCGTCTTCGCGATCTCGCGCAGACCTTCGTAGAGCGCTTCGCCGCCGGTTGTCGTGCCGCCTGGGCTATTCACGTAGAGCAGCACGCCCGCGACGTGATCGCTGGCCGCGATCTTCTGCAGCATTTTGAGCTGCTCGCGATCTTCCGTGATGGTGCCTTCGATGGCGACGCGCGCGATCTGCTTTTCGCCGCTCAACGTCGAGAGCGTGTCGTTGCCAAAGAGCAGCGCGCCAAACGCCAGCGCAACGCCTGCAATGCCGGCCGCGCGCCACAGCGTCAGCGAGCGACGCATCCGCCGGCGATCGAGCACGGTTTCCGTTTCAAGCATGGAGGCCTCTTTACGTGGTGGTCCGGCGTCTGCGCGAACGCAAGCGGCAGCGCGCCGGATAAACTCCGTCGCCGGCAACGTTAGGCAAGTCTCGGGCCGGCTTCAATCTTTTCCGCTCAAAGAGGCAAAGAAAAAGGGCGCGCCGGCTTCAAACCGGCACGCCCCCAAGTTCCTCGACACCGCGTTTGCGGCGTTAACGATTACTCGCTGTCTTCGTCGGCGCTTTCGCGCTTCTTGATGGCAGCCTTGAAGATGTCGCCGAGCGACGCGCCCGAGTCCGACGAACCGTATTGCGCCACGGCCTGCTTTTCTTCGGCGATTTCGAGCGCCTTGATCGACACGGCAATGCGGCGCGCGGCCTTGTCCACCGACAACACGGCGGCGTCCACCTTGTCGCCGACGTTGAAGCGCTCGGGACGCTGCTCGGAGCGGTCACGCGACAGATCCGACCGCTTCACGAACGCGATCATTTCCGTGTCGCCGACCTTCACTTCGATGCCGTTTTCCTGAACCGACGTCACGGTGCAGGTTGCGGCGTCGCCCTTCTTGTACTTGCTGATTGCGTCGATCGGGTCGCCCGAGAGCTGCTTGATGCCAAGCGAAATGCGCTCCTTGGCGCCATCGACGTCGAGAACGACGGCTTTGACGTTGTCGCCCTTCTTGTAGTCCTTGATGGCTTCGTCGCCGGCCTTCGCCCAATCGAGATCGGAGAGGTGCACCATGCCGTCGACACCGTTGTCGAGACCGATGAACAGGCCGAACTCGGTGATGTTGCGGATCGGACCTTCAACCGTCGAACCCTTCGGATGCTGCGTGAGGAATGAATCCCACGGGTTGTCCTGGGTCTGCTTGAGGCCAAGCGAGATGCGGCGCTTCTGCGGATCGACTTCGAGAACCTGAACTTCGACCTGCTGGCTCGTCGACACGATTTTGCCGGGGTGCGTGTTCTTCTTCGTCCAGCTCATTTCCGAGACGTGGATTAAGCCTTCGACGCCCGGCTCAAGCTCAACGAATGCGCCGTAATCAGCGATATTCGTAACCGAGCCCTTGATCTTGGCGCCAACCGGATACTTCTCGGCGATGGCCGACCAGGGGTCCGACTGCAACTGCTTCATGCCAAGGCTGATGCGCTGCGTTTCCGGATTGATGCGGATGATCTGCACCTTCACCGTGTCGCCGACGTTGAGAATTTCCGACGGATGATTGACGCGGCGCCAGGCCATGTCGGTCACGTGCAGCAGGCCGTCGATGCCGCCCAAATCGATGAACGCACCGTAATCGGTGATGTTCTTGACCAGGCCTTCGATGACCTGACCTTCTTCCAGACGGGCAACTATGTCGGCACGCTGTTCGGCACGCGTCTCTTCGAGAACCGAGCGGCGCGACACGACGATGTTGCCGCGCCGGCGATCCATCTTGAGGATCTGGAACGGCTGCTGCTGATGCATCAGCGGTCCGATATCGCGCACGGGGCGAATGTCGACCTGGGAACCCGGAAGGAAGGCTACGGCGCCGTCGAGATCGACCGTGAAGCCGCCCTTGACCTTGTTGAAGATCACGCCGGTGACCTTTTCGCCCTTCTCGTGCAGCTTTTCGAGGCGCGTCCAGCTTTCCTCGCGGCGAGCCTTGTCGCGCGACAGAACGGCTTCACCGAGCGC
>JBOFCQ010000320.1:0-2098 GCA_051646145.1 Hyphomicrobium sp. | reverse complement strand
AGCGCGAGCATCGCGCCGCGAGTCATTTTCAACATGGATCTTCTCTCCTTCGATATGAGGCGGAGGCGAACTGTCTGATCCGGGGGGAGTGACTGTCCGGCGCCTTCGAAGCCAATAACGGGCCGTCTTTGGAAATCCGTCGCGACGGCCGGCAAAAGCACATGACACTTTGGCAATGGCGGCGACGGCCGGCTGCAATGGCCGCAACGGCGGCCTGGGCGATAGGACGGCCGAAAGCTGGGTCGCGGCGGCCACATCGCGTGTCGGCCGGGTTTCCGCCATCGGGAAATATCCGTGTCCGCTCAAAACGTTGGGCATTGTTGCTATGACCCCTTTGAACGGCTGCCGCCAGGATGCGATACTTAACCTTGTCATGTCCGTTGGCGGTGATTGGGACTGCCGGTCATGGCGCGTGCAGTGGGGG
The DNA here is from genome assembly GCA_051646145.1 of Hyphomicrobium sp. Taxonomy (GTDB): domain Bacteria; phylum Pseudomonadota; class Alphaproteobacteria; order Rhizobiales; family Hyphomicrobiaceae; genus Hyphomicrobium_B. The sequence goes on along the minus strand of JBOFCQ010000320.1, from coordinate 1,674 downwards.
ACTTATGAACAGCTCTGTCGTCAAACTTTGGCTGTGCTCGCTGGCGTTCGCCGTCAGCCTTGGCGGCGTCGCGCTGGCGCTGACCAAAGATCCAAAGCCGGCGCCCGCCGCCAGCACCAATGCCAAGGCTTTCAACGACGTGTGGCCAAAGCCCGTCGCGACCTTTCTCGAAGGCCAATACCTCGATCGCGCCGATGTCGTGCTGACACGGCGCTCCGGCGATATCGCGTCCTACATCATCCGCTGGGCAACGAGTTCGCCGTTCTCGCACGCGGCGCTCGTCTTCACCGGACCGCAGTTCGATGCCGGTGTCTCCGGCACGTTCGTCATCGAGGCCGGCACGTCGGGCGTCGATCTGACGAAGCTTGCGGACTACGCCGAGAACAAGAGCACGTTCATCGCCATCAAGCGCCTGCGCAAGGATTGGTTCAACGCGCCGAAACAATCGCGCGTGCGCGGCGTGCTGCTCGACAAGATCAAAGCCTCTTACGATTTCTGGGCGATCTGGAAAATCACGCGCACGCTCTGGTTCGGCGTGCAATCCAAGATGCGCACCAAAGAGAAAACCGTCGAGGCCTATCGCAAAAACGACTGGTCGCCGCCGAACGAATACATCTGCTCCGGCCTCGTGCAGATCGGCTTCGTCGAAATGGCGGTTGAAGCCATCAAGCGCGGCGAACTTTCACCCGAAGTGCTGCGCGATGTCGTGTTCCACAAGGGCGCGGAAAGCCGCCTGCCCGCGCCTGGCAACTGGAAATATCTCGGTGAAGACGCCGATGATACGGCGATCAGCTTTCGCGATGTGCTGAGTGACGAACTGTTCTCGGTGACGCCCGAAGATCTGGCGCAGTCGGACAAGCTCGAATGGTTGTATTTCATCAAGAACGGGCTGGTGCATAAGGTGTCGAGCTACGCCGACGTGCTGAAGCTCATCAACTGAGAGGCTCGCGCGGCGCGGCGGCATGCAGCTCACCGCTGAATTCCCGCGCACAACGAAATAGGGCGGCCAAAGCCGCCCTACCTCGAATGTCCGTCACATCAGATCAACCGCCCCGATCGACACGCTTGATCCGCGCCGCGCGCGCAATCAATCCGGCTCGCCGCGCGATGCATCGCGCTCTTCATGACCGTTGTCCGATGCTGACGGCTCGGATGCGCTGTCGTCTTCCGACGACGACGAGGACTCCTCACTGGCAGCAGGCGCCTCTTCGGCCTTGGGCTCGGCGGCGGTCGGCACCATTTCCGATTTCGGCGCCTCAGCGGCGCTGTCGACGACGGGCGCGTCGGCCTTTGGCGGCGCATCGGCGGCGTGCTCAGGCTTTGCCGCAGCAGCAGGCTGGCCATCGGCGGGCTTTGCTTCATCCGGCTTGCCATTGACGACGACAGGCTTTGCCACGGCCGCGTTCGGCTGTGCTGTATCGGCTTTGGCATGTGCCGGCTCGGCCTTCGCCTTCGACGGCGCGGGCGTTGCGGCGGCAGTCGGCGCTTCAGCGGCGGCGGCGGCCTTCAAGGCTTCCGCCTGCGCGGCTTCCCGCGCGATACGCTCGGGATCGGCGGTGCGTGCGAACACGACACGGTCGTCACCCGGACGGCAACCGGCGATGCAAATGATCAGATCTTCCTTCGGACGCGACGTCAGCATGGCGCGCACCTGATGGCTCGATGCCGGAATGC
>JBOFCQ010000268.1:0-13411 GCA_051646145.1 Hyphomicrobium sp. | reverse complement strand
CGAGCGCATCGACGTTGCCGTTATCGCGCGATTGAACGAGGAACCCGCCGGCAATCGAGCGCACGTTGAGGCCCTTGGCCGACCGATCGGCAAGACCGCCTGTGATCAGCAGGCGCAGGTTCTTCTTGCCGGCGAAGATCGCGCGTGCTGCATCCGTCGCATCCGGCGCGATGACAACTTCCGTGAAGATGCGCGTGATGTCCTCGGCCGCTTCCGCATCGATCGGCTGATTGAGCGCGACGATGCCGCCGTAGGCGCTGACGCTGTCGCAGGCGAGCGCCGAAAGGTACGCCTGCTTCAACGACGACCCAACGGCGACGCCGCACGGATTGGCGTGCTTGATGATGGCGACCGCCGGAACATTAGCGCTGAATTCCGAGACGAGTTCAAACGCGGCATCGGTGTCGTTGAGATTATTGTAGGAGAGTTCTTTGCCCTGGATCTGCCGCGCCGTTGCGACGCCATGGCGGCTGCAATCCGAGATATAGACGGCAGCAGTCTGATGCGGATTTTCGCCATATCGCAACGCCTGACCGAGACGGCCGCCGATCGCCCGCCATTCAGGCGCCTCGGTCTTCAGCGTATCGGCAAACCAATTGCTGATGGCCGCGTCATAGGCAGCCGTACGGGCGTAGGCCTTGGCCGCCATGGCCGTTCTGAACGTGCGCGTGGTGGCGCCACTGTTGGCCGCCATCTCGGCCAGAACACGCGCGTAGTCCGAAGTCTCGACAATGACCGTGACGCCGTCGTGGTTCTTGGCCGCGGCGCGTATCATCGCCGGACCGCCGATGTCGATGTTCTCGACGCAATCATCATAGCCGGCGCCCTTCGCCACCGTTTCCTCGAACGGATACAGATTGACGACGAGCAGATCGATCGGCTGGATGCCATGCGCGGCGATGGCGCCTTCGTGCTCGGCATTACCGCGAATGGCCAGCAAGCCGCCATGTACGCCAGGGTGCAACGTCTTCACGCGGCCGTCGAGCATCTCGGGAAAGCCCGTTAGGTCCGCCACATCGAGAACCGCGAGGCCTGCCGCCTTCAGCGCCGCGGACGTACCACCGGTCGACACCAGCGCAACGCCGGCGTTGGCCAGTGCGCGCGCAAAATCAACCAGCCCGGTCTTATCCGAAACCGAAATCAGCGCGCGGCGAATTTTCTGCTCAGCCATCGAATGGTCAGCCCTATCAAATGAAATGCCGCTGTCGCGCCGTTAACACGAACCGGCAGGGCTGAACATATGCCGGAGGTCGGCCCGCGCCGTCTTGCCGCGTCAGTGCGCCGTCGATTGATCGGCCGTTTCGCCATCACCCGTCGAGGCGATGCGATCGGCACGCACGCGCCAGCGAATTTCCGTTTCGCCAAATGTCGTGCCGCGCAACACGATCTGCAGGGACCGGCGCGGCCCGGTGCTTTCGACGAAATAGGTGCTTTCCTCGATGAAAGCCTCGCCGGTGTCGACTTCGAAGATAAAGCGCCGGCCGCCCGGCATGGTGATGACGCAGCGGCCGCGACCGGGCGCCGGTTTCACCCGGCATTCGGGATGCAGGTGGAAGTGCACCGAATAGGGCACATCCATTTTCAAGCGCAACCGGCCGGACGGCGGCTGCAAGCGATCGAGACCCGACAGCGTGCGGCCGTCGCGCGACAGCGTCAGGCGGCGATTGTGCAAAAGGCCATAGCGCTTCAGGTAGCCGTCGTGGCTGGCGACGAGCACCGCGTCGCTGCCTTCGGAGGATAATTTCGCAACGACGAGATCCGGCCCACGAATCGGCAATCCGCCAGTGATCTGCTGCAACTGCTCATGGCGCACGAGGCGCGCGGATGATGTTTCACCAAGGCACAACGTGTTATGCGAAACCGTGGCGCGCGCGATCGGATTCCAGTCGGCATCGGCGGGGCCCGGGTGGCCGCCATTGACGAACAGCAGCTTGTTGCCAATCGACACTTCGAACGACAGGCATCCAGCTTCCGAGACGGTGGCAAGTTCGAGCTTCGGCGGCGAACCGACATCGGCGATGAGAATCGTTTCATCGCCTTCGAGCCGCGCGTAACCGGAAGCTTCAGCTGCCGACACCGCATCCAATTCGCCGTCGCAGTAGGCCAGAACGGTGGCGATCGTTGCCGGCGCGCCAGTGCTGACGCCGTTGAAACGCGCGAGCATGCCATCGCCGAGGCGCATGTAGCGCAGAAACGCCAACGCCTTTTTCACAGTTGCCGCGAATTCTTCGGGCGGCGCAAATCCGCGCGCCTGGAAGCACTGCCCGAGCGGAAGCAAATCGAGCACCAGATCCGCGAGCACGCTGGCGTTACGGCTGGCGTGGCCGCCATCGGCCAGCGTCTGACGGCGCAATTCTTCGATCAAATTGCGCTGCGTATCGCGCAATGTGCGATCGTGGTTCGAGATGGCGAGGTTGGCGAGCGTGAGACCGATAAGGCTGACCAGACGCGGCACGCCTTCCGGCGCATTGCGCCAATTGGCGTTCAGAACAGCGACCTGCTGGCTGAGGCTCGACATGATCTGCGAATAGGCTTTTGCGTCGGCCCCTTCGAGCAGCATGTTGGCTTGCGTGATCCACGAGATGATGCGGCGTGCAACAACGGCCGGCTCGTAGGCGATGGCGTTCGACGACCGTTGCGAGGCGATCCAGTCGAGCACCATGGCGCGCGCGCCGTTGAACGCGTCTTCGTCCTCGCTCGCCGCCAGATGGCGCAGCCACCCGAAGCCGTGCAACTCGCGCGCCCAGCCGATGGTCGGCGGCGGCACGCGAAAGGGCGACGCACCCTTGAGATCGGCGATTTCCGATGCCAGACCGAAATGGCCGTGTTGCACTTCAAACCAGAAGCTCGGATCGGTCGAACGCAATTCTTGGGGAACGATGAGGATCTGATCGGCGGCCGCGGCGCCATAGCGCCAGCGCAGGAATGGCGATGTCAGCGTGCGGGCCACGAATCGCCGCCGCGTGTGCTCGACGGCACGCACGTGGATAATCAGGCGCTCTGACAGTGATAAGGCGCTCATCCGGTTCCGCTTGTCCCGCAACCCCCTGGCCGCCCGGGCTCATCAGCAACTACCCCCTCCTTCAAGCCAAAACAAGGCAGAGGGGCCGTGCTGAAACGTGGATAGACGCGGCTTTTCGTTAACCGTTGCGCTTCAGCACGGCGGCAAAGAAGCCGTCGAGGCCGCGCTGGCCCTCGGGAAGATCGGCCAGATGGATCGGCAGCGTCCGCAAATAGCCGTCAGCCGTGATCCACTCCGCCGCACCGCCCAATTGTTCAGCCGTTACTGGCATGACGTTGAAATCACTGGTTTCAGCGAGGAAGGCGGCGATTCGCTCCGGGCCTTCTTCGGGTTCGAGCGAGCAGGTGCAATAGACGATGCGTCCGCCAGGCTTCACGAGCCGCGCCGCGTTCGCGAGGATGCCGCGCTGCACGTCCGCCAACGCCGCCATGTCCGTCGCACGCTTCAGATGCAGGATGTCGGGATGGCGGCGGATAGTGCCGGTCGCGGTGCAGGGCGCATCGACCAGAACGGCATCAAACTGCTGCCCAGGCGACCACGTTGCAACGTCTGCCACGACTGTTGTCGCCGTCAGGCCAAGTCGCGTCAGGTTCTGCTCGAGCCGCTGCATGCGTTCCGTCGAGGTATCGACCGCGACCACCTTGGCGCCCGCAGCAGCCAGTTGCGCCGTCTTGCCGCCCGGCGCCGCACAGAGATCGGCGACGGACATGCTGGAGACATCACCAAGCAAGCGCGCGGGCAATGCCGCGGCCGCATCCTGCACCCACCACGCGCCCGCATCATAGCCTTCGAGCGCTTCGATGCGCCCGCCGCTCGGCAACCGCACCGTACCCGTCGGCAGCAAAATACCGCCAAGGCGTTCGGCCCACTGGGCTGCATCAGAGGTGACTTTCACAGTCATATCGAGCGGCGCTTCGCAGAGGGATGCTGCGGCAATGGCCTGCGCATCGCGCGCGCCGTAAGCCTTGCGCCACCGCTCCAGCATCCACTTGGGAATATTGGCGCTGACACCATCGGTGGCGGCAAAAGCCTCGCGGCCTTTTTCCGAAACACGCCGCAAGACGGCATTCGTCAGCTTGTCGAAACGGCTGGTCGCCCGCGTGGACCGGCACTGATCAACGGCCATGGAGATCGCGGCATGCGCCGGCGTATCGAGCAGCAGCAATTGCGCGGCAGCCACGAGGAGAATGGATTCGGCGCGGCCTTCTTTTGCCGGTAGCGGCCTTTCGAGGAATGTGGACAGCACCGCCCGCAGATCGCCGTGCCGACGCAATACGGCACCCGCCATGGCGCGCGCGAACGCGCGGTCACGCGGCTCAAGCGCACGGCCATCGGTGGCACGCGCGAACGCGAGATCGAACGCGCGATGTTCGAACATGACGCCATGAACGGCCGCCGCAGCCGACTGACGTGCCGCGAGACCGCTTTGCAACGGCGGAAGCTGGCCGCTATGGGGCGGGCGCGGCCCGGATGGCCCATGCGCACGGCGCGGCGCCGCGTTGCCGGACTTCGCCTTAAAAGGAGGTGCACTGCGATCTGACGTCACGAACGATCAATCCTGAGCCGGTATGGCGGCTCATGACGACCATGGGCTGCGCTTTTGAGTATACCCGCGACCGGCAACCCAAACATCGCCCGATTGGCCATCTTCGCGCGGCATTTCGTCGATCGCGCCCTCAGAACCCGACATGGCGCCGGTAACGCCCATTTCGCGGGCGAGCGCTTCCAGTTCCGCGATACGGTTTTCCGGGTTGGGGTGCGTTGAGAAGAAGTTATCGACGCCGCGACCGTTCAACGGGTTAACGATGAACACGTGGGCCGCAGCCGGCACCATCTCGGCAGGCTCGTTCTGAATTTTTCGCGCCATCACGGAAATCTTGCGCAGCGCCGACGCAAGCCAAAGCGGATTGCCCGCGATCAGCGCGCCCATGCGATCGGCCTGGTATTCTCGTGACCGGCTGATAGCCATCTGCACCATCATGGCCGCCATGGGCGCCACAATGACCGCAAGCAGCGTGCCGATAAAGCCAAGGCCGCCGCGCTCATCGTTGCGACCGCCACCGAAGATCATGCCGAACTGCAAATACTGAGCGAACATCGACACTGCGCCGCCGATGGTGGCGGCGATCGCCATCGTCAGCGTGTCGCGGTTCTTGATGTGCGCGAGTTCGTGCGCCATGACGCCAGCGAGTTCTTCGCGCGTCAATGCTTCAAGAAGGCCGCTCGACGCACACACGGCGGCGTTCTGCGGATTGCGGCCCGTGGCAAAAGCGTTCGGCTGCGGATTGTCCATCACGTAAACGCGCGGCATCGGCAATTCGGCGCGCCGTGCGAGTTCCTCGACGAGGCGATAATAGTCGGGATGCGATCCGGCATTGACCTCGCGCGCCTTGAACATTTTCAAGACGACGGTGTCGGACTTCCAAAGACTGACGATGTTCATCACCATGGCGACCGCAAACGCGACGACCAGGCCGGCCTGACCGCCAACCGCCGCGCCCATCGCAACCAGGATCGCCGTCAGCGCCGCCAGCAGCAGTGCGGTCTTGGCGTAATTCATCGGCATCGGTAAAGTCTCCCAGAGGTCGCGTCGCGAGGACGCTGCGTCGCCGGTCGCACGAGGTTCAAACGCGTTTCGTTGAACCGCGCTGCGGGCCGATCGTTCCTATATATGGTGCGCCCGGGCTCTCGTTAAGGCCCCCGCAAGCGGGTGGTGCCGCAAACAGGACCGCTGATTGATGACGCTCGCAAGCGTCCATCCTGTGGCCGGAACGTATTTTGGAGGTGTTCATGCCCGTTGACGATGCCGGATCGCAGTCGCCCGAGGCTCAACCGCAAACGTCCGACGTTGCGCCCGTTCGCGACGCGCCGCTGACGCCTGAAGCGCAGCGCGCCCTTGCCGAGGCGGCTGAGCGCCGGCGTCTGGCTGACGCGGCCGAGACGGCGCGGGCGGCGGAAGTCGGCGGACGCGGCGGTCCAGATCCCGTGCGCTTTGGCGATTGGGAAAAGGGCGGCATAGCCAGCGACTTCTAGGTCGGTGAAAGATCGTGCCATTCGGGCACAACGATCAAAATCACCATCCCGCGTTGATACGGTCCGCAACGCCAGCCTTACGTCTCAGCGACCGCACGACGGGCACAATGCCCGCGATCGTCACACTGCAAACCACCCTTTAACGAAGCGCTTACCACACGGACACGCCGCGGCCGGCGGCGGCGGCCAAGGCCGTTTGGCGGCACCGCCGTTGCATCTCCTCACTCAACGACGACCCAATGTGTCGAGGAGAGACAGATGTTCACGCTTCATATGAGCAGCCCGAAAACCTTCGCCTCCGATGAGCGCGGTTCGGTTGCGGTTCTATTTGGCATGATGAGCCTCGCCCTGATGTTCCTCGCGGGCGTCGCCATCGACACAGCCCGCGTCATGGACGTGCGCACCCGCCTCGCCGATGCCGCCGACGCAGCCGCGCTGACGGCCGGAAAAGCGCTTCTCGACGGCTCCATGTCGGCGAGCGAGATCGAAGATCTGGCGGTCGCCTATTTCGAACAGAATACCAAGGTCATTGCCGGCTACTCGCACATCGAAAAGCCGGTCGTCGCCGTCAACGTCGACACCGGCGCCGTCAACGTCGACGTCAAAGCCGAAGTCGATATGACGCTTGGCCGCCTCGCCGGCCTGACCAAGATGGAACTGCCTGTGTCATCGGCTGCTGTTTTCCAGCAGAAGGATATCGAGATCGCCATGGCACTCGACATCACCGGTTCGATGAACGACACGCCGGCCAGCGGCGGCAAGCGCAAAATCGACAGCTTGAAAGAAGCGTTCGCAGCCTTCGCTGAGCGCATCGTACCGGAACAGCCCAACCCCAATCAGCGCGTGCGCATGGCGCTTGCACCGTATTCTTCGGGCATCAATCTCGGCTCGTTCGCCGCCGGCGTCTCGCAGAACCGCAGCAAGGACAAGTGCGTTACCGAACGCAAGGGCGGCCAGCTCGACGACGATGCCGCCCAGCCGTTCAACGTTGCCGCCGACGGCATCGACGACATCGATAATTCGGACGGCAGCACGCCGAAGAAGGCCTATGCCTGCCCGAAGGCCGTCGTCGAGCCGCTGTCCGATGATCGCCAGCAGTTGATCGACACCGTCAACGCGTTCACCACGGGCGGATGGACATCTGGCCATCTCGGCGTGCAGTGGGCCTGGAACCTTGTTTCCGACAAATGGTCGTGGGGCGGCAACAGCACACCCGACAGCCATTCGCTCGTCTCCGAAGGTAAGCTCATCAAGGCCGTCGTGCTCATGACGGATGGCAGCTTCAATACTGCCTACCACAAGGCATCGATCGGCAACGGCAAGTGGTCGAAGGCGCAGGCCGTCGAACTGTGCAAGCAGATGCGCGGTTCCGAGAACAAGGACATCGTCGTCTTCGCCGTTGCCTTTGACGCGCCGGCCGACGCTCAGGAAACACTCAAAGACTGCGCCACGCCGGGCGATGGCTACTATGTCAATGCCGCCAACGGCGCTGAACTCGAAGCAGCCTTCAAGAAATTCGCCGACAAGCTGACGGAACTGCGCTTGTCGAAATAAGCCTGAGACGGCACAGCAGCCCTGGCTTAGTCACGAGCACTCCCTCGACCTGCCACTTGAGACGCGCCCGCAACGGCGCGTCTTTTTTATGGCGATGTTCCACCTCTAGACCACGTGATCGCTGCCACGTAAGAGGACACTCGGCGACACTTGGCGGCACGCGCGACACGTGAGTGAACGCAACGCGGCGGTAGATATAAGAGCGGTGATATCTTGACGACGAGGCTTGTATGAGACGGTTGGCGCGCGCCTTCATCGCGATGTGCTTGCTCGCACTTGCCCTCGTCGGCATTTGGCTCGGGCTGCTACCGCAGCGGTTCAGTCCGTTCGCACCGCTGAACCTCGCGGAGCCGGCAAGCTGGTTCATAGACGCCCGACTGGCAGCACTCCGCCGTGACAGCGCCTTGTGCCGTGCTGTCCTCGTTGCGCCGCTGACCCACGCAACAGCCGTCACCGACAACCCCTACAAGAACGGCTGCGGCTGGAAGAACGCCGTGAGCCTGCGCGATGCAGGCGGCGCACGCATTGGCGGCGATACGATAACCTGCGAAATGGCAGCGGCCCTGACATTGTGGATCGCGCACAGCGTGCAGCCGGCCGCCGAACGCCATCTTGGCAAACGCGTCACATCAATTTCGGATTTCGGAACGTACGCTTGCCGCAACATTGTCGGCAGCAAGATGCTGTCGAGTTTTCGCAGCCAGCATGCATCGGCTAACGCCATCGACATCTCCGCCTTCACACTTGACGGCGGTCACGTCGTGTCCGTCTTGAAACATTGGCCGACCGATACACCGGAAGCGCGTTTCCTGGCCGAAATTCACAGCGGCGCCTGCCGCTATTTCCGCGTGGCCTTGGGTCCGAACTTCAACAAGGTGCACGCCAACCACTTCCACTTCGACCGCGGATTTTTCACCCGCTGCAAGTGAGGCCCTGCACAGATCGCGCGTTACATCGCGTGACCTCGCGTTGAGACGCGCGCTTACCTTTTGCTAACCGTGATCGCCGTTTTCGCGAAACCGTCGACGCTCGGCCGCAAGAGTTAAGCAGGTCTTTAACGTCAATCTGCAATTTATAGAGGATTACAACAGAACAGCCAGTTCGGGGCCTTGGTAATGCGTAACTTCGATCTCTCGCTTCGACGCTTCAGCAGCGACGACAAAGGTGCTGTCGCCGTCATCTTCTGCCTGAGTTCGATTGTGCTGACGATGCTCGTCGGCCTCGCCGTCGATACCGCGCGCTATCACAACTTCTCCAGCCATTCGCAGTCAGCACTCGACGCCGCAACGCTTGCGGCCGCGAAGCAAATGCCGAACGAAGATTTGTCGACGGAAGAAATCCGCGCGCTGGCCATCGCCACCTTCAACTCGGCGATGTCGAGCCTTGGCGTGCAGGCTGCCACCATGGCGCCGCTCGATCTCGATATCGACCGCAACAACGCCATCGTCAAAGCGACCTTCACAGCACATGTGCCATCGCTGTTTGGAAGCCTTGCCGGCATGTCGCCGCTGACCAAGATCGTGCAGGGCGCTCAAGTCAAGTTCGACATGACGAAGGTTGAACTGGCGATGGTGCTGGATATCACCGGCTCCATGAACGACAACAACAAGATGTCGGACATGAAGGCCGCCGCCAAGGATGTCGTCGACACGCTGTTCAAGAACTCGCTCAACGAAAAGCATGTCCGCATCGCGCTTGCGCCGTACTCCGCGTCCGTCAACGCAGGCGCCTTGGCGAACGCAGTCACGGATATCCCATCGACCACATCGTGCGGATGGTCGTGGCATTCGGGATGGTCGTGCAAAACAGCAGCCGGCACCGACGCCGACACATGCGTGATCGAACGCCAAGGGGCGAATGCGGCCACAGACGCGGCACCGGTCGGTGCTGACAAGCTGCCGAACGTCCCATCGACACCCTACGGCCGCTACTCGGGCCCGCCGGCGCCGGTGCTGCCGCTGCTCGGCCGCAGCGAAGCCGATACGATCAAGAACACCATCGACAGCTATGCCGCCGTCGGCGCGACCGCTGGGCACATCGGCACCGCGTGGGGCTGGTACTTGCTGTCGCCGGCCTGGGCGGGCGTGTTGCCGACCGATAGCGAGCCGGACGCCTATGACGAGGACAATCTGCAGAAGGCCATGATCATCATGACCGACGGCTTGTTCAACACGTCCTACTTGTCGGGCGGATCAACACCTGCAGCGCAGCAAGTCACGGAATCCTACGATCAGTTCGATGCGCTGTGCAACAGCATCAAGGGCAAAGGCATCAAGGTCTATACCGTCGGCTTCGATCTTGCGGACGCGACCGCGCTGGCGAAACTCAGAGGCTGCGCCTCGGACCCGGATACGGATTTCTTCGATGCCAAGACGGGCGCGGCTTTGAAGAAGGCGTTCCGCGACATCGCCGAACGGCTCGGCAGCCTGCGCGTCGCAAGCTGATCGGCAACGCTGAACGCCGAAAGATACGCACGGCGCTGATTTGAACAGCGCGCAACCGGACAATAAAAAAGGGCATGGCGTTGCGCGCCATGCCCTTCGTTCATGTGGTCCGGTTCGCCGTGCTTAGCGGCGATTTTGCCGGTTGCCGATCAGATCATCGACGACCGTCGGGTCCGCCAGCGTCGAGGTATCGCCGAGGCTTCCGAAATCGTCTTCAGCGATCTTGCGCAGAATGCGGCGCATGATCTTGCCCGAACGCGTCTTCGGCAGACCGGGTGAGAACTGGATCAGATCCGGCGATGCAATCGGGCCGATCTCCTTGCGCACGTGGGCCACCAATTCCTTGCGCAGCCCTTCGTCACCGGCTTCGCCAGCGTTGAGTGTCACGTAGCAGTAGATGCCCTGGCCCTTGAGATCGTGCGGATAGCCAACGACCGCTGCTTCCGCCACCTTTGGGTGCGAAACGAGGGCGCTCTCGACTTCCGCCGTGCCCATGCGGTGGCCCGACACGTTAATGACGTCGTCAACGCGGCCGGTGATCCAGTAATAGCCATCGGCGTCGCGACGGCAGCCGTCACCGGTGAAGTACATGTTCTTGTAGGCCGAGAAATACGTCTGCTCGAAGCGCTCGTGATCGCCATAGATCGTGCGCGCCTGGCCGGGCCAGCTATCGAGAATGACGAGATTGCCGGTCGCCGCGCCTTCAAGGAAATCGCCCTTGTCGTCGACGAGTGCCGGCTTGACGCCGAAGAACGGCAGCGATGCCGATCCGGGCTTCAGCGCCGTTGCACCAGGCAGCGGCGTGATGAGAATGCCGCCGGTTTCCGTCTGCCACCAGGTATCGACGATCGGGCAACGGCTGTCGCCGACCACGCGATAATACCACTCCCAAGCTTCCGGATTGATCGGCTCGCCGACCGAACCCAGGATGCGCAGCGACGCGCGGCTGGTTCCCTTGACGAGATCGTCGCCGGCGCCCATCAGCGAACGGATGGCGGTTGGCGCGGTGTAGAAGATATTGACCTTCCACTTGTCGACGACATCCCAGAAGCGCGCGGACGTCGGATACGTCGGGATGCCTTCGAACATCAGCGTCGTCGCGCCGTTGGCAAGCGGCCCGTAGACAATATAGCTGTGCCCCGTCACCCAGCCGACGTCGGCCGTGCACCAGTAGATATCGCCGTCGTGATAATCGAAGACGTACTGGTGGGTCATCGCGGCATACGTGAGATAGCCGCCGGTGCTGTGCAGGACGCCCTTGGGCTTTCCGGTCGAGCCTGACGTGTACAAAATGAACAGCGGATCTTCCGCATTGACGGCTTCAACCGGACATTCCGCCGGCACCGTCACGATCTCTTCGTGCAGCCAGAAGTCGCGGCCGGGCGTCCACGGCACGGGATTGCCGGTGCGGCGCACGACGAGCACCTTCTCGCCGCCCGGGCACTTGGCGAGCGCCGCGTCGGCGTTCTTCTTCAAGGCGACGGGCTTGCCACCGCGCAGACCTTCGTCGGCGGTGATGAGGAATTTCGATTGCGCATCTTCGATGCGGTTCTGCAAACTATCGGGCGAGAACCCGCCGAACACGATGGAATGAATGGCCCCGAGTCGAGCGCACGCCAGCATGGCATAGGCCGCTTCCGGAATCATCGGCAGATAGATCGTGACGCGATCGCCCTTCTTGACGCCGTGCTTCTTCAGCACGTTGGCGAACCGCTGCACGCGCTCATGCAATTGGCGGTAGGTGATCTGCTCGCTCTCGTTGGGATTATCGCCTTCCCAGATGATGGCGACCTGATCGCCGCGCGTCGCGACATGGCGATCGACGCAGTTGGCGGAGACGTTGAGCTGTCCGTCTTCGAACCATTTGATGGCGACGTTGCCCGGCGCGAAGGATGTGTTCTTGGCGCGCGTGTACGGCTTGATCCAATCCAGCCGGCGACCTTCTTCACTCCAGAACGCTTCGGCGTCGTTGACCGAGCGATCGTACATGGCTTTGTACTTGGCTTCGGTGATGAGTGCCTTGTCGGCTATGCCGGGCAGGACGGGATAGACTTTATCGGACATTGCTGTTTTTCCTCCAGGCGGGCCGTCTTGCCGGTGACGATCCCTTTTTTGATTTATAAGCTTACTATGCGCTCGCCTCCCGGCCCATACAAATTGCTCGAAAGTCGGACTTGCGAAAAGGCCGCACGGGCGTGCCGACCGCGTGTCGGTCATTAACACTTACCGGACCGAAAGCCCGCTCGGGCACCCGTATTCAGGCCTGCCAGACAGACGTGTTCTTGATCTCGGAATCCTCGAGTTCCCGCGTCACCGGCACCTGATAAGTGCCAAGCAAGCCAAAGCGATCGCGCGGAAAATAGTTGCGGCGCGGATCGCCGATCAGAACCTTTGCGCCCTCGGATTTGGCGGTCTCGATGTAGGCGAGCACGCGGTCGGCCAATTGCCGCTCATAGAAGAGGTCGCCGACGAGCACGACGTCGGCCGACTGCGGCGGCGCGGACAGCAAGTCGTCGCTGGTCAGCGCGATGGTCACGCGGTTGGCGGTGGCGTTGATCGCCGCAGCGGCCAGCGCCAGGCGGTCGATGTCGGCTGCAACGACGGTTCGCGCCCCCGTCATCGCGGCGGCAATTGCGGTCAGGCCGGAGCCGCATCCAAGATCAATGACGCGCGCGTCGCGGCACACGTCGGCATGATCGAGCAGGTAGCGCGCCAGTGCCTGCCCGCCCGCCCAGGCGAACGCCCAGTACGGCGGCGCGATGTTCAATTCGCCGAGTTGCTCCTCGGTTTTCTGCCAGATCGGCACCGATTCTTCGGCGAGTTGCAGAACGATCTCGGGCACGAGCGGCGGCGACAGTTGCCGCGTGTTGGCGCGAATGAACTGCGCCACCGCGCCGACATCATCGAGATCGAGCGGAGCTGCCGTCATCGGCGCGCGAACTTGCTGCGCGCGAGACCGCCCATGCGGCACACCTCGGCCCACTCGTCACGTGTCACCGGTTGCACCGAAAGGCGCATCGAGGTCACGAGGCTCATCTGCGCGAGCTTCGGATTGGCTTTCACATCGACCAGCGACACGGGCTTCGGCAGCGCCTCGAGTGCACGCACGTCAACGCATTGCCAGGTGCCGGTGTCGTCCTTGGAATCGGGATGGGCGAGCGTAATGATCTCGCAGATGCCGACGATCTCGAGACCGATGTTGGAATGGTAGAAGAACGCCAGATCGCCGAGGTTCATCGCGCGCATATTGTTGCGCGCCAGATAGTTGCGCACGCCATCCCACTGTTCGCCCGCCGCGCCACGCGAGACGAGATCGGCATAAGAAAACACGTCCGGCTCGGACTTCAGCAGCCAATAC
>JBOFCQ010000258.1:0-7063 GCA_051646145.1 Hyphomicrobium sp. | reverse complement strand
TAGTCGAGCATGCCGACCAGTGCCGCACTGCGCGCCGCCGGTGCAACGAATGTCAGCTCGTCGCGACGGCCCGCAAAAGCCGGCATGAGACGGCCGTCGTCGCCCCTCCTAACCGCGGCCACGGCGCCCGCCAGCCGCTGTTCCAGAAACTGCTGCGCCGGCGCTTCGGCAGACTGCGCGTCCATTGCCGTGCGCGCCTGCATCGAACGCGTGCCAAGGCTCAACAACCCCGGCAAAAAGGCAACCGCGAGCGCGAGCAGCATCACCGACACCAGTGTTTCAAGGAGCGTGAACCCGCTTTCCCGATGCGGACCAACATTCATGCTCATGGCGGCTCCGCCCTTGCTGCTCGGCGGAGCTTGAATGTCTTCAATCTGATCTGGCGCTCAGACGCCGCGCGGCCATCGTTCCATCGCACCTCGGCGATGGTCCAAAACCCCTTGGGCAGCGCGGCATCCGCATCCGCGACATTGCCGGCAACGGGTTCAACGATGACCCGCCAGCGGTATTGGCCGGCGACATCGCTGGCGCTGGTGCCCGCCTCGAGCGGCGTTTCAATGCCGGATGCCGCAAGGCGCGATTTGGCAATCATCAAGGCTTGCCATTCCTGATCAGCCGCACGCATCGTGCGCCACCCGCCGCCAAAGCCCGTTTGCAGAACGCTGACCGCAACGACGAGAACGGCGATGCTCACCAGCACTTCAATGAGCGTGAAGCCGCTGTCTGTCCTGACATCGTGGCGCTCCATGGGCATCATCGCTGCCATTGAACCTCGGCGTTGCCCGTCAGCCAGTTGATGGTGATCATCGCGCGAGATGCGCCGTGGCGCAGTTTGATCTCTCCACCGCTCGAGCTGCCATCCGCGAAGAAAACGAAGCGCCCGACCTCCGACGCGGTTTGGAACCGCTTCGGCGTATCAGCTTCGATGACCAGATCTCTCGGCACAGCACGCGGCGCGCGATAGGGATCGGACCAATACACTTTGCTCTGTGTGTCGACATTCACCGCACGCTGGCTGTTGGCGCGCACAGCGTCGGCGCGCGTGGCGCGCATCAGCGCGGCCATATCGAGCGCCACCGACCGCAACGTCAGATCCACCGGCTTACGCCAGACGTTGGGCAGTGCCAGTGCCGCCGCGCCGGCGATGATCGCCAGCATCACGACGAGTTCGATGAGCGAGAAGCCCGCGTCACGGCATGTCGAATTCATGTGCGAGACGCGTGTCATCGCAAAGCCAGATCGTTGATGCTGAGAATGGCCTGCATGACGGAAACGATGAGGCCGCCGGTAAAGACGCCGACGACAAGCGTCAGCAGTGGTCCGATGAGCCGCGTCATGCGATCGATATCGCGCTCATACATGACCTCATGGATTGCGGCCGCGCGCGCCAGCATGCCATCGAGCTGGCCTGTTCTTTCACCGACTGCCGCGAGGCGGACCGACAGTTCAGAGAACACTTTCGCCTTCTGCATCTCGCTGGACAGCATCGCGCCTTCGGCAACGGGCACCGCAAGCATGGCCGTCGTCCGGGCAAAAACACGGTTCGTCAGAACACCGGCCGTGCTGCCGAGCGCATCGAGAAGCGGCACGCCATTCTTGAGCAGCGCCGAGAGCGTGCGGCAATACCGACCCGTCTGACCAAGCGCGATCAATCGCCCAAACATTGGCAACTTGAGTTTGACGGCATCGACGGCGGCGCGAACACCCGCGTCGCGTCTCATAACCAGCACCGCTGTCACAGCGAGCCCGACGCTGATGGCTGTGACATGCCAATAGGTCGTGAACGCCGCCTGCACCGACGACATGATGCGCAAGGCCAGCGGCGGTTCGATGCCGGCCTCCGCAAAGAGCGGCATGACGGCCGGCAGAAGCACCGTCATGATGACGAGCACCGCTGCGGCGGCGGCAAACATCAGTATGATGGGATAGAGCAACGCGGCGGACACGCGCCGGCGCATCTCGGCATGGCGCTCCTGCAGCGCGGCCAAGTCGCCCATGACGTCACTCAGCGCGCCACTCGTTTCAGCCGCCTTCACGAGACGCCAAAAGTATTCCGGGAAGGCCTCCTGCTTTGCTTGCAGCGCCAGCGACAGGGATTGGCCTTGACGAACGCGCTCCTGAATATCGACTGCGAGCCGGCGCACGCGCGGCGACGCGCTCGGCATCAAAATGAACACGCCGAGCGCGTCATCGAGCGGCAGATCGGCGGCCAGCAGCGTCGCCAGTTCGCGCGTAAACGCGAGGCGTTCGTCATCGTTGAGGCCGGCGCCCGAAAAAAGCTCTCGTTGCCACCATCGCGGATCAACGGCCTTGTCGGTCTGCATGATTTCGACCGGATGGTGACCGCGTGCCGACAGCGCCTGCAAGGCCACATCCCGCGTGGCGACGTCGATTGCGCCCGAGAGCAACACCCCGGCCGCGTCATAGGCCTTGTAGTTGAAACGCGGCATCACGCGATCCTGACGGCTCTCATGATTTCTTCAAGTGTCGTCTCTCCGGCGAGCACCCGGCGCAACCCGTCATCGGTCATCGTCGTCATGCCGAGCCCGGCCGCCGTCTCGCCGATCGTGCCTTCCGAACTGCGCGCCAGAATGTCCCGACGCAGCTCATCGCCGATGAGCATCAACTCGCTGATGGTTGTACGGCCCGCATATCCCGTGTGCCGGCATGCGTCACAGCCGTGCGCCGCCTTCGCATGAGAGACATCGGCGGCGGTAGCGCCGCCATGGGCTTCAGCCAGTTGCAGCAAACGCGACGCCTGCACCGAGCCTTCAGGCAGCGGAGAACTGCACTGGCTGCAGATGCGCCGGACCAATCTTTGCGCCATGATGCCTTTGATCGTGGACGCAAGAAGATATTCCTCAAGCCCCATATCGATCAGTCGTGTGATCGTCGCCGCGGCGCTGTTTGTGTGCAGCGTCGACAGCACGAGATGGCCCGTGAGCGCTGCCTGAATAGCAACCTCCGCCGTCTCGCGATCGCGCATTTCGCCGATGAGAATGACATCGGGGTCTTGACGCAGGATGGAGCGGAGCGCCGAAGCAAAGGTCAGACCGATCTTCCGTTGCACCTGGATCTGATTGATGCCGGCAATCTGGTATTCGATCGGATCTTCCACCGTGAAGATCTTGCGCCGAGGTTCGTTCAAGCGCTCGAGTGCCGCGTAAAGTGTCGTCGTTTTTCCGCTGCCAGTTGGGCCGGTGACAAGAACGATGCCGTTAGGCTGGCGCAAAAGATCGTCGAGACCGGCGCGCGCTGCCGTTGAAAAGCCAAGCGCTGCGAAATCAAGAGCGACGCTCGAACGGTCGAGCAATCGCATAACGACACTCTCGCCACGCAGCGTCGGCATGGTCGACACGCGCAGATCCACCTCGCGACCCCGGACCGTCGTCTTGATGCGGCCATCCTGCGGCAGGCGCTGCTCCGCGATATTGAGGCGCGCCATGATTTTCACACGTGACGTGACGGCTGGGCGCAATCCCGGCGGCAGGCGTTCGATGGTCTGCAGAATGCCATCAATGCGAAAGCGCACGCAGAGGCAATCCTCACGCGGTTCAAAATGCACGTCGGAGGCCTGCATCTCCGCCGCGCGGGTAATCAACTCGTTGACCAGCCGGATGACGGGCGCTTCGCTGCCGAGATCGGCGAGTTGGCGGACGTCGTCGTCCTGCACGCCATCTGCTGTCGCGGGCGATGGCGGCGTTGATCGCGCGCTGGCATCCGCGTCATACAGCCGGTCGATGGCGCGCTCGATGTCTTTTTGCGGCGCAAGCTCGATGCTGACCGGTTGACCGACGAGATACGAAAATGCGGCCGCGGCCTCGCCAGCCATCGGATCGGCCAACGCGACGATGACGCCATCGGGCCCCGCCGATACCGGAAGCAGTGAGTTGCTCTTCAGGAACGACGGTTCGACAAGGCCGGCAAACAGCGGCTGCAAGGGAAAACTGGCCGGATCGGCGAGCGGCACACCGAGAAAATGCGCCACCTGCACGGTCAGCGCCGCTTCAGAGACGAGACCAAGACGCGACAGCACCAAGTCGAAACGTTCGCCCGACTGCTTTTGCGCGCGCTCGGCACGCTTCGCGGCCAACTCCTCAATCACACCGCGATTGACGAGGTAGGATGAAAACTGGCGCACGAACTCTTCGCTCTTGGGATCGAGCCTGCCCGTGAGTGCCGCCTGACCTGACGTCGCCATGCAAAACTCGCTAACTAACACACGCGAGAACGAAGACTCACGTTATCGAATTGCGCCAAACTGCGCTATAACTCTACGGAACTTTCCATATGTCCGCGCAGATCGCTGCGCTTTGAAGTTAATTGCAACGCGTGGCCGACATGCCGACCTCGGATGCCAGTTTGGAAAGCGCCGCGCAGACGCCGCATCGCGGATTTTTCTCGTGGTGGGCGCAGGAATTGCGCGGCCTAGTTCCTGTCATGCGGCGTGACGGACATGTGGCGCCAAAGCGCCGCCTCATCGCCGCGTTTGGATCTGACAGCGTCCGCTGGTTTGAAGAAACAGACCAAAGTCTGACAGCCGTTGGGCCCGACACGGCCATGACTGATCTCGATAGCGTCCGTCTTACGCTGACGCCGCCCGTCTCCCGTCACTTGAACACCTTGCCGCTCGGCATCCGTTTGGACACATCGGCCTGCTACGAGCGCCGCGTTGAATTGCCGGAAGGCGCACGCAACGATTTCGCCCGCATCCTGTCGCTCGAGTTGGAACGGGTGACGCCGTTCCGCCTGAAGGACGTCTATACCGCATACTGCGACGACCGGTCGAAGACGCCGCCGAAGGGCAAAGCGGCGCTGCGCCAATTCATCGTCAAACGCGAGCTGCTTGATGACCCGCTTGAGAGCCTGCGCGGCCAAGGGCTGATTGTGTCTTTCGCCGATTGCTGGGACGACACCGGCAGCAAGCCCGTGCCGATCAATTTTCTAGCAAAGAGCGACGCGCCGCAGTCGGCCTATTCGCCTGCAAAGTCGGTTGCGAAATTGCTGTGTTTGGCGTGCGTGTGTCTCGGTATCGCGGCCTTCGCTCTGGCCATATTCCGGTATCAAGCGGCCCTGCAAACGCTCGATGCAGAGATCGCGGCGGCAAAAACGCGGACCCTAGCGCTGCGGCAGACCCTCAATCGCGCGGACGATGTTTTCAAGAACGCCGCGGCGCTGATCGACCTGCGCAAGCGTTACGGCTCGACCGTCGAAATTCTCGATGCGTTGAGCCGCCTCCTACCCGATACGACCTACCTGACGGACCTTAGGCTTGAGAACGGAAAGATGACGCTCTCTGGCTTCACCCAATCGGCGGCGAACCTCGTGCCCGCCATCGAAGGTTCGACGTATTTCGAAGCCGCCGCCATGAGCGCGCCTGTCCTGTTCGATGCCAGCAGAAACCTGGAGCAGTTCCAGATCGAAGCGAAGCTGCCTGGTGCGCCGCCCGATGCGGCCGCAACGCAAGAGCGCGCGCCATGATCGATCAGCTCTCAAAACCCGTCCGCCAGTTTGTAGCGATCGGCCTTCTGGTCGCGACGATACTCGCCGTGTGGAGTTTCGTGGTCGCGCCCGTCACCGCATCGCTCACCGGGCTGCACTCTCAGATCGTCGCGCAGCGGGAGGTTCTTGGCCGACTGCTCGCGGCAGAAGGCGCGAACCAAGACGCACAGTCCGTGGCGGAAAAAGCCGACGCGCTCGGTATGGACCGGCTGGCGATCAAGGGCGACAATGATGCGCTGCGCACGGCGGCACTTCAATCGACACTGACGGATTTGCTTGCCGCGCAAGGTGTGCGCATCAGAAGCGCGCGCGCGATATCGGCGCGAGAAACATCAGGCGTTCGCTTGATTGGCGTGCAGGCGCAGTTCGTGGCAACACTCGAGCAAGTGCAGCAATTCCTGTTGTCTGTCGAAAGTGCGGAACTGCTGCTGTTCGCGCAAACGTTGCGGTTGTCGAATGGCCCCTCAACGGATGCCCAAAGCGAGGCGCCGCTCGAAGTTTCCATCGAGATTTTCGGCACGACCGCACCTGAGACGAGCCAGCCCGCGCGGCCATCCGAGCAGAGGGGCTGAGAAACCTTTGCAGCAGCGCTCCATGATCACACTCGGCCGAATAGGCAACGCGGCACTGCTCGCCATCGCGGTCGCACTTGGCGCGCTCATTTGGCAGATGCTGGTAACGTCGGTGGATGTTCGACCGATTGCGCAGCAGACGGCATCGCTGCCGCGCGCGCACATGCCGACGAACACGGAGCTGCGCTTGAATGGCGACAGGCCTGCGTCGGAATATTCCGAGATACTGACACGGCCGCTCTTTCGCGCCGATCGCAGACCGTTCATCGCCCCGCCGCCGCCAGCGCAGGAGCCGGCACGCCCCATTGACGTCGCAACGGCGGAACAAGCGCCGCCGCCGACGCCACCGCAGGGGTTGCTACTCGTCGGCATCGTGCGCGATGGCCGGGGGCTCAGCCGTGCGCTGTTCCGCTCGGCGCAAACAAAAGGCGCCGACTGGATCAACGTCGGCGAGCAGGTTTCGGGGTGGGAACTGGCGGCGATTGGATCAGCGCAGGTGACGCTCAGTTCCGGCGACGCGCGCATTACGCTCGAGATGTATCCGAAATCCGCGGCAGATCCGCGTTCAGATCCGGGCGACAGCGACGCGCCGCAACCCTAGGGCCCGGCGGTCAGGCTTCAGGGCGCACACTTCAGGGCCCAGGCGTCTTGGCCACACGCTTCACGGCGCCGCGGTTGCCGGCTCCCGCTTTTGTTCGTTGCGATGACCGGCATCTTTCTGCGGCCGCGCGAATTGTTCGCGGATCGCAGCCGCCATCTTTTCAGGTTGCAGCGTGTGATAAAAATAGGTGCGCGTGACCCCCGACGGATCGACGAGATAAAAATACGTCGTGTGATCGATGCGCGGCCCCGTCTCCTTCATGCCGAATGCGGAGTTGCCGTAATCGCGCCGCACCTTGAACAGACGCACCATCTCGAAGATCTGTCCGCGTGTGCCGACAAGTCCTTTGAGCAGGGGATGAAAATTGCTGACGAACTGCTGCACGCCT
>JBOFCQ010000247.1:0-19690 GCA_051646145.1 Hyphomicrobium sp. | reverse complement strand
GCTATGGATCTGACCGCAGCCTGTGGCATTAAACCGGTAAGTCTGGCCAAGCCTAAGAAGGTGTCGGTCAATGGCGTCGAGATATCTGACGTCGTGATCGCCAAGGAAACTCAAAATCATCCAGCCGCTACACCGATGGATGCATGGCAAGCCGCAGCTCGCGCGCTGGCCATCCGAGAGATGCTGTTGCAGGAAGCAAGGTCTCTCCAGCTATTCCCTGAACCGATGACCGATAGCGAGGGAAGGCGCGAAATTCATGAAGAAGCTCTTGTGCGCACGCTCATTGACCACGAGATCAAAACTCCGGAGCCCGATGAAGAGACGTGCCAGCGCTACTACACACAGAACCCGCACCGGTTCCGTTCGTCCGATCTCACTGAGGTCTCCCACATTCTGCTTGCCGCGCCTCGCGCGGATGACGCAGCCCGCTTTACCGCAAAGGCTACCGCCTTGTCGCTGATCGACGAACTGGCAATCGCACCGCAGCGCTTCCAAGACTTCGCGAGGACGAACTCGGCGTGCCCGTCTCGCGACGTGGGCGGCAGTCTCGGCCAGATCGGTCCCGGCCAAACAGTACCAGAATTCGAAAGCGCGCTGGTCAGCATACCCGCTGGCACGATTTGTAGCGTACCGGTCGAGACCCGCTATGGCTTTCATGTTGTGCGGGTCAATCGCCGCGAGAACGGACAGCAGTTGCCTTTCTCACTCGTTCACGAGCGCATCGCCGGATATCTGTCCGAACGCGTCCGTCGCACGGCCATCCGGCAATACATTTTGGTTCTGGCCGGCCGGTCGAGTATCACAGGGATCGAACTTTCCGGCACAAGCACACCCCTCGTACAGTGAGCGCACATCATGCTTCTCGGCGCTGTCATTAACGGACTGAAGAACGAGACGACCGCCCTGGAGGCCTTGTTGTCGCTCGGCGACATCGTCTTGCTGGCAGAGGTCGATGCCGCCCGTCAACGGCATGAAGAAAGCACGAGCGAATATGTCTACGGCGCAGCGCAACGCTTTGCGCAACTCGCGTCAAACGACGAATGGCTGCAATTGACGACCGCACTGCAGAAATCTGACCAACCGGCCGAAACCGCAGTCGAGATCATGGTGCGGTGGTCGATCGCCCGCGATGCGCAACTCGGCCCTGAAAGCGGCGATAATGTCGGCTGCACATGTGGGGGCGCCAACGGTGAGTGCCATTAAAAGCCACCCTCCGCTCGGATGGCCGGACCGCTGAGATACGCCTGCTTCACAATCGCAACTGGATTTGCCGTCGGCCCGATACTGAATTGCAACACGCACGCCTGAAGTGAATTGGCATGACGTGCATCAACAAACGGCGCCAACTGTTCGTTCACGCCAGCGCGATCGGCTGCTAGCTATGAGGCTGGCAGACTGAATGATTCGACGCACTCATCTGACGACGAAAACAGTCGATCCGCACGTCAAGTCCGGTCACCGTTTTGACCATGATGGGAGACTTCAGCATGGCGGCTCAACACAATGTCCGGTCAGCGGGCTCTATTGTTGCCGCCGTCGCCGGACTGATGCTTGCCACCGCTTCGGTCGCGGTCTCAGCAGACCTCGGCGGCAACTGTTGCGCGGATCTCGAGGAGCGCATTGCCGAGCTCGAGGCAACGTCTGCGCGCAAAGGCAATCGCAAAGTCTCGCTCACCATCTCAGGCTATGTCGCACAAGAGGTGACGTGGTGGGACGACGGCGGCGAGAGCAACATTTACCTGCACGGCCTCGGGCCGACACAAGCCTCTCACTTCAAGCTCAACGGCCAGGCGCAGATTTCGCCGGGCTGGACGGCCGGCTATATGTTGCGCATCCAGAATCTCGATGACAACCCCTTCGGCCGCGATGCTGCGACGGGCAATGCAATCAATCAGAATTCGGATAACTTCAGCCAAGGGCTGAACATCCAGATGTCCTACTGGTACATTCAGAGCAAGGAGCTCGGCAAACTCAGCGTTGGCAAGCAGGCGCACGCAGCAAAGAGCGCTGCGATGTTCACCGACCAGTCCGGCACACAGGTCTTCGACAACTACACGTTTCTCGCCGGCTTCCCGCAGTTCTTGTTGCGCGACAGCGCGACGGGCGCGCTGTCGAACGTGACTTGGGGCAACCTCTCATTCTGTTACGCACAGGCATTGCCGCTCGGTGGCGACTGCAATGGCATCGTGATGTCCGGCGTGCGCTACGATACGCCCGCCTTCGCCGGCTTCACAGCATCGGCCAGTTGGGGCGAGGATGATTTCTGGGAAGTCGCGCTGCGCTACAGCGGAGAATTCAGCGGTTTTAAAGTCTTGGCTGGCGCCGGCTACTCGGAATTCTCGGATGAGGGAACAACCGGGCCGTCTGTCTCACCGGTCAAGAATTCCGATGTCTTCCAGGTTGGCGGATATGTCCAGCACTTGGCGACCGGGCTTTTCTTGCATGCCGCGTACGGGATGGAAGACAACAACGACACGGTGTTGAACAACGGCGCGACGGCGCTCGACAGCCATCATTGGTATCTAAAGGGTGGCATCCGCCAGAAATGGACGGCGCTTGGCGCAACGATCGTCTACGGCGACTATGTCGAATATGATGATCAGCTCGGACCTGCAGCCCTTGCGGCTGGCGCAACGTCCAGCACGCTCAGGCGCTACGGCGGCGGCATCGCTCAGGAACTCGACGCGGCCGCCATGACCGTCTACCTCAAGTATCACCATATCACAGGCGATGTGACTGGCGCGCCGGCTCTCTCCGATCTCGAAGATGCCGACTTCATCAGCTTCGGCGGCCTCATAAATTTCTGATGCGTTCAATGACTTTGCTTCGACCTTTATGGCCGAAAGAGAAGTTAGCCCTTCACGGAATTTGCGCGTCTAATTGAGCATTCTGCTCTCTCTCGTTCGATCACGGCGATGCGTCGATGCCGGTCGGCGCTAGGCTGTACCATCGCCGTCTCGCATATAGGCAACTGTCAAAAACACCCTCAGATCACTGCCACCGCTCGGCGGGCGAACGTGGCGGCGAGTTGACCCGCTTGCGACGCATTGTCGGCGGCGGCGTTGCCGGCCTTGGCGCGCGCGGCGATACCTTCAAAAATGCAGGTCCAGCGAAAAAGCGCGAACGCTTTGTGGAAGTTGGTCAGTGCGATCGGCGTCCCTGCCGCTGCATTGTAGTCCGCTACGTACTGGTCGAGAGATGGGATACCCAACGCATCAATATCGACGCCGATCAATCCGCCGTATTCGTCCGATGCCGTCAGCCATGCGATGGCCGTGTGCGCAACATCCGCGAGGGGATGGCCGAGCGTGGACAACTCCCAGTCCAACACGGCGACGACGTGTGGCTCGGTCGGATGGAACATGAGATTGCCGATGCGATAATCGCCATGGACGAGGCTGGTCGTGTCATCCTCGGGAATGTGTGCGGGAAGCCAGGCAATCAGCTTTTCCACATTCGCATCGTCACGCGTTCGCGAGAGTTCCCACTGCTTGCTCCATCGCGATATCTGGCGCGCGAAGTAGTTGCCCGGCTTGCCGTAGTCGGCAAGGCTCTTGGCCGCGTAATCGACATTGTGGAATGTCGCGAGTGTCGTTGCCATGGCCCGGTACATTTCGCGACGTTCCACTTTCGGAATGCCGGGCAATGTGCAGTCGTGAAATATACGCCCCTCCACGCGCTCCATCACATAGAAGGGCGTGCCGATGGCGGCTGCATCGCTGCAGAATAGGATCGACGGCGGCACGGGCACGCCGGTTCCGGCGAGCGCGGTGATGATGCGATATTCGCGGTCGACGGCGTGTGCTGAGGGCAAGAGTTTGCCCGGCGGCTGCTTGCGTACGACGAGCCGGCGGTTGTCGAACGTCACGAAGTACGTCGGGTTCGATTGCCCTCCTGAAATGCGCTCCATCTGCATCGGGCCTTCGAGCCCACGAATGTGCTGGCGCAAGTAGCTCTCAAGGCCGGCGGCGAAATCGGGCACCAATGTCGCGATCTCTGTCATGACGTCACCTCGCTGCTCACAGGCCAACTCCAGAAACTTGAGCCTTCCTTCACCAGCGCGCGATGCAAGACCATCCGATGCACCTCATCGGCACCATCCACGAGCCGAGCTTGGCGCGCGTAGCGGTAGATCCATTCAAGCACGGTATCCTTGGAGTAGCCGCGCGCGCCGTTGATCTGAATAGCAAGGTCGGCCGCCTCATGCAGTGTATTGGCCGCCTGCACCTTGGCCATGGACACTTCCTTCTGGGCCTTGCCGCCAGCATCGAGTTCCCACGCGGCTTTCATGACGAGAAGGCGGGTGATTTCGATGGCCATCGCTGCTTTGCCCATCATGAGCTGCACGGATTCGCGATCGGCGAGACGGATGCCGAACCCCTGCCGTTCGGCGGCATAGCTTTGCGCAATCTCGAGACAGCGCTTGGACAACCCGAGCCAGCGCATGCAATGTGTGAGACGCGCGGGCCCAAGCCTGATCTGCGTGACGCGCAAGCCGTCGCCTTCGCTCATCAGCACATTTTCGGGATCGATGCGCAAACCGTCGAATTCCAGTTCGCAATGCCCGCCGTGTTCTTCTGGGCCCATGATGGGAATGCGCCGCACGATACGCCAGCCGGGCTGGTCCTTATGGAACAGAAACGCCGTCAATCCGCGGCGCGCATCATCGCTCGTGCGTGCGATGACGATGAAATGGGATGCGTCCGCCGCGCCCGTGATGAACCACTTGCGCCCGTGAATGCGATAGGAGCCATCTGCCTGCTTCTCGGCGCGCGTCAGCATCATGGACGGATCAGAGCCGCCGCCCGGATGCGGCTCGGTCATGACAAAGGCGGAGCGCACGTCGCCGCGCACGATCGGCGCCAGCCATTGTTCTTTCTGCTTGGGCGTTCCAACCGCCTCCAGCACCATCATGTTGCCGTCATCCGGCGCTGCCGAGTTGAAAACGACAGGACCAAAAATGGATCGGTTCATTTCTTCGTAACAGACGGCCATGCCGGTACGGCCGACGCCGAGGCCGCCCGTTTCGGGTTTCAACTGCAAGCACCAGAGCCCTTGCGCCTTCGCCTTCGCACGCAGTTTGGCAAGGAGCGCGAGATCGATGTTTTCATGCGCATCGTACGAATTCGGATCGCTTTCGAGCGGCAGGATTTCCAGCGCCACGAAGTCCGCGATGCGACGGCGCAGATCTTCGAGCGATGGCGAGATTGTAAAGTCCATGTGCGTTCTCACAATGAGGAAACGAGATGCCCACCGTCGGCGACGAGCGATGAGCCGTTGACGTAGCTGGAGGCGTTCGAACATAAGAAGAGCAGCGGACCCTCAAGATCCGTGACGTTTCCGAAGCGCCGTTGCGGAATGCGCTTCATCAGCGCCCGTCCCGCGTCGCCACTGAGGAAATCTTGGTTGAGTTCGGTTGCGATGTAGCCTGGGCAGAGTGCATTGGCGCGAATGCCGTAGCGCGCCCACTCCAGCGCCATGCTCCGGGTCAACTGCACGAGAGCGGCCTTTGATGCTGCGTAAGCCGCGACCTGCCCTGCAACGCGGTGCCCGAGTATGGACGCCACGTTGACGATGCTACCGCCGCTTCCGCTGTCGCGCATGATACGCGCCGCGGCTTGTCCGACGAAAAGAGCGCCCTTGAGATTTGTATCCAGGATACGGTCGAAGCCCACCTCGTCCTGATCGATCAACGGCACCGTCTGCGTCACGCCCGCATTGCTGATGAGGATGTCGAGGCCGCCGAGTTCGCTTGCCGCCTTTGCGACCGCCGCTTCAACGCTTGCTCGCGAGCTGACATCCATCGCCACCGCAACGGCTTTGCCGCCGTTCGCGCGCAGCTTTGCGCAGATCGTCTCGCAGGCGTTTGCATCGCGGGCGGCAAGCGCGACACTTGCCCCTGCAGCGGCGAGTGTCTCGGCAAAGTGCGCGCCGAGCCCCTTGGAGGCGCCGGTCACGAGTGCGCGGCGACCTATTAGAGAGACTTTGAATTCCTCGCTCATGGCTTGCTCCCGCCTGCGCGCCACTTCCGTTCTGCGTCGTCCCATGCCGCAAGCGGCTGCAGATCCGGCACCCACGCAAGCCCCGTCTTGCCATCGGAGGAAACGGCGTCCGGCGTCACAACGAAGTCAATCAATGCCGGGCGGTTGGCAAGCGCACGCGCGATGGCCGGCTTTAATTGGTCTTCCGTCTCGACGCGCTCTGCGTGCATACCGAGCGACCGCGCCATGCCGGCATAATCGGAAAAACGCAGGCGCGTGCCGACGACCTTGCCGTGCGTCACGGTCTGATCGTGCACCTCGATGGCCCATGCGCCGTTGTTGGCGACGGCGATTAATACCGGCGCCTGATGGCGCACGGCCGTATCGAGTTCCATGGCGTTGAAGCCGAACGCGCCGTCGCCGGTCGCAACGAGCACGGTCTTGTCGGGGTAAGCAAGGCTTGCCGCGATGCCGTAGGGAACGCCGACGCCGATACAGCCGAACGGTCCGGGATCGAGCATCTGGGGCGCGTTCAAGCCAATGCGGGCGAAGGCGAGGAAGTCGCCGCCATCGGTGACGATGATGCGATCCTCGGGCATCGCCTCCTGCAACGCGGCGAGAACCCTATTGGGATTGAGCTTGCCATCTTTGCCGGCTGACGCTGCTGCCATGCTCGTCTTGAGTTTTGCGGCACGCAAATTGTGTTCAGCGCGCAGCTTTTCAGCCCAGGCCTTATCGACAGAAGAGGCCCGGTTGCCGGCTGTCTCGACAAGTGCAGTCAGCGCCGCGGCCGGGCTTGCGAACACTTCAACGACACCGCGGCGATTATCGCGTACTTCGCCGGGGACGTCGCCGACGCGCACGAATTTTGCGTCGCCAAACACGGCTGGTGACCCGAAGGCAAGCTGGAAGTCGAGCCGCCTGCCGACCGTGAGCACAACGTCGGCATCACCCATGACAGCGCCACGCATGGCGCTGACGACCGAGGAGTGATCGTCGGGCACCAGACCGCGGCTTTCGCCGGTGTCGAGGTAGACAGCGCCGAGGCGATCGAGCAGAGCACAGAGCTCTGGGCCCGCGCCACGCGCGCCGCGCCCCGAAATGACGAGCACGCGGCGGGCCGACCACAGGACTTCGACGGCCTTGGTGATGGCATCAGGATCGGGGAGACTTAAGGCGCATGGCTTGGGTGCGAAGTGTTCTTCGAGTTGTAGCGCCTTGGGCACATCGGCACGCAATGTATCGGTCGGAAAGTCGATATAGGCGGGGCCCGGCTCGCCGCCCTCACCAACCGCGCAGGATATCGCGTCATCGAGTTCAGCCAGCGCCAGCGACGCTTCGCGCACCGTTCGCGCGTAACGCGTAATGGATTTGACGAGTTGCGGCTGATCGAGGTCCTGAAGCGCGCCGCGGTTCTCCTGCGGCCGCGTCACCGTGCCAGACAGCACGAGAATTGGCGCGCGGGACACGTGGGCATTGGCGATGCCGGTGATGGCATTCGTAAAGCCGGGGCCGGCAGTGACCAGCGCCACACCGAGTTCGCCCGTCAATTCCGCGTGCGCTTGCGCCATATGCACGGCCGAGCGTTCATCGCGCACGTCGATGATGCGAATGCCTTCGGCATCGAGCCGCATCCAGATCGGCATGATGTGGCCGCCGCACAGTGCGAACACATGCTTGACACCACGCACCTTGAGGGTGCGGGCAATAAGACCGGCAACGCTATCGGGTGAAATTGTCATGACTCTAGACCATCCAAGCAATGAGGAAGGTTAAGGAGAGCACCGAGAAGACATGCGACGTCATGATTGCACCCGAGGTCACGCCAGTGTCGCGTTCGTACGTTTTTGCGATTGTGAATATGCCTGAGCCGATGGGAAGTGCACTCAAGAGAACAGCCGCCTGAGCCCACATCTTCGGCATCGAGAACACATACACCACGAGCACTGCCGCAATGGCCGGCTGCAAGAGCAGCTTCAACGCCGTCAGCCATGCGATCGCCGAATAATCATGGCTTGCGAGCTTCGTTTGCGCCAGCGACAGTCCGATACAGAACAGAGCGGTCGGAGCGGCTGCATTGCCAAGCAGCAGGGCGAACTGTTCGAGCGGCGATGGAACGGTCAATCCGGCCACGCTCGCTGTGATCCCGGCAAGCGGCGCGATGAACAACGGGTTGCGAATGAGCGACGCGAGGACCGGCCGAATGGCGTGCCGCAGGTTTTCGCCTCCCTTCAGTACCAGTTCGACGAGGATGATCGCGAGCAGAAACTGCACACAGGCCGTCAGCAGAACCGACATTGCCGCCGGCGCAATGCCCTCGCGACCGAACACGAGAAGACACAACGGCACACCCATGAAGCCGACGTTGCTGTATCCCGCATTGCAACCGTCGATGAGCGCATCGGCCGCCGGTTGGCCTTTGCGGCGGCTGATGGCGTAGCCCACGATCCACGTGACGGCGACGCTTCCAGCGAAGGCGGCTAGAAAGTTCAATTGGCGAAGCTGCTCCGGTGCGGCCTTGGCCATGGCTATGAAGATCAGGGCTGGCAGCGCGAAATAGAAGGCGAAGCGGTTGAGTGTGTCGGTGGCGGAGGCCTCGAACCGCCCCGAACGCCCGGCGAGGAAGCCGAGGAGCATGAGACCAAACACCGGCAGGGCTGCATTCAAGACTGTGTGCATGCGCGGGTCCGATGGATCTATTTGGTTTTAGCAACATGCGCGTACCTCGCCTTAAGTTCGCGGTGCAGTATCTTGCCGGTCGCGTTGCGTGGCATGTCGTGATCGGCGATGAACGCGAAGGCGCGCGGGCGCTTGTATCCCGCCAGCCGCTCCTTGGCCCATTCGGTGAGATCAGCTTCGGTAAGCGTTGCGCCGTGATGGGGAACAACAACGGCAAGAACGCTTTCGCCCCATTTCTCATGCGGAATGCCGACGACAGCGACGTCTTTCACCTTCGGATGTGCGCCGACCGCGGCCTCGACTTCGGACGGATAGACGTTCTCACCGCCGGAAATGATCATGTTACTCTTGCGATCGACGAGCCGGATGTAGCCGTTGCTATCGCGCAGCGCCATGTCGCCAACGGTGCAATAATTGCCGCGGAAAGCATCCTTGGTTTTTTCCGGCAGCTTCCAATAGCCGTCGAAGGTGTACGTGTTGCAGGAATAGAGTTCCCCGGTCTCACCATCCGGCACCTCGTTGCCGGCTTCGTCCAGAAGCTTGATCGGTGCCGACCCCACGCATTCGCGGCCGACGGTGCCGAGCTGATCAAACTGCTCATCGGGATGAAGCATCGTCACCCATCCCGCTTCCGTCGAGCCATAGAGTTCGAAGAGGCCGGAATTTCCGAACATCTCCATCACCGCGCGTTTGGTATCGGCACGGGCTGGCGCCGACGAAATCATGAGCTTGCGAACGCGTGAGAGGTCATACTTGGCTTTCACGCCGGCTGAGAGCGCAAGCATCATGATGTAATGCGTTGGCACCAGAGAGGTGAATGTCGCGCCGCCCTCGGCCAGCGTGCGCACGCATTCCTCGGGATCAAAATTCTTGCGCGAGTAGATCGTGGTGGTGGCCCCGCAATAGGAGAACGCTCCGAAGAAATAGAGCGAATTCGCGTGGCACATCGGCATGACGAGGAGCGCGCCGTCATCGCGATTGAGCCCAAGTTCAATGGCCGTGACCAGCGCCATGTTGGCGCCACCCCGATGGCTGCGGATGGCGCCTTTGGGATTGCCCGTGGTGCCAGACGTGTACATGAGCGTCCAGGGATCGGAGAGGCCGTGCTTCTGGTGAGGTTCGGCATCACTCGCCGCGCCGATCAAATTTTCATAGTCGCGGTATCCCGTTATGGGCGTGCGACCGAACGCGATGATGCGATCACGCGCGACCGGCAGCAGAGCACCCATATCCTCGATGACGCCAGACAGTTCATCCTGCACGATGATGGCCGAGGCTTCAGCGTTCTCGATGATGTAGGCGGCTTCGCGCGCCGTGAGGCGGAAATTCACCGGCACGGCAACCAGACCGGCCTTGGCGGTTGCGGCGTAGATCTCCGCCCATTCAAGGCAATTGTAGGCGAGAATGGCGACGCGGTCGCCCGTCCGCAGCCCAAGTCCAAGCAACGCGTTCGCTAGACGGCACGCGCGGGCATTCCAGTCCCGGAAGGATAGCGAACGTTCAAGGTCGCGCGCGCCAGGCTTATCTGGATAGAGGCGCGCGTGCGCCGTCAACATCTCACCGAGGTTGAGGAGATCCATATCAGTCCAATCCCATAGATGTGTCAGCGAGCATCATTTGAGAAACCCAATGGAGAGGTAGGGAAATACGGCCACGACAATCACGCCAACGAACAGCGCAACGATGTAGGGCGCGATTTCGCGCATGCCCTTGTCGGGGTGAACTTTTCCGATGGCGCATGCTGCATAGTAGCCAACGCCGAACGGCGGCGAGAATAGGCCGATGCCCATCGAGAGCACGACGATCATGGAATAGTGCACCGGATGGATGCCAAGCGTTTTGGCGATGGGAAACAGCATCGGACCGAACAGGACGATGGCGGGAATACCCTCGAGCACGCTGCCAAGCACAATGAAGGCAATGATCGAGATGACGATGAAGCCTGCCGCGCCTCCTGGCACTTTTGACATCGCGTCGGCCAACTGGTGAGAGAAACCAGATTGCGTCAGCGCCCAGGCCATCGCTGTAGCCGTGCCGATGATCAACAGGATCGCGCCGGACAGTGACGCCGTCTCGACCAGCAGTTCATGCAACCGCCCCCAGTCGAAGCGGCGATAAAAGACAAGACCGGCGAGCGCGCAATAGGCAATGCCGAGCGTCGAAACCTCAGTGGCGGTCGCCACGCCGTTGACCACCGCAGCGCGAATGACGAAGGGCAATGCAACAGCGGGTGCCGCGATGGCGAAGGCCATTGCGATTTCCCTTCCCGAAGCGCGGCGCACGTGACTGAGGTCGTCATTGCGCGCGCGCCAGAACACCAGCATGCACAGCATGGCGCCGAGCACGAGTGCGGGCACAAGACCGCCCGTGAACAAGCTGGCGATGGAAACGCCGGTGACAGAGCCGATGGTGATGAGCACGATGGAGGGCGGAATGGTTTCCGTCTGCGCGCCGGTGGCAGAGAGGAGCGCGACGAGATCACCGTCGCGGGCACCGCGTTTGCGCATTTCAGGAAAGAGCACCGGCGCCACCGCAGCCATATCAGCCACCTTCGACCCCGAGATGCCGGAGACCAAGTACATCGCGGCGATCAGAACATACTGCAACCCGCCGCGAACGTGACCCAACAGCGAGGCGAGAAATTCGACCATCGCCTTGGCCATGCCGGTCATCTCGACGAGCTTACCGAGAAACACGAAAAGCGGAATGGACAGCAGGATGAGATGGCTCATGCCTTCGTCCATCCGGGTCGGAATGATGGATAGCGGTACGTCCGTGGTGACGGCGAGATAGGCGTAGGTCGCGAGCGCGAATGCGAAAGCGATGGGGATGCCCGAAAGAACGCAGCCCGAAAGGGCGACGATGAAGAAGAGGACGAGATTGAAATTTCCAAAGCCGGAAAAAATCGGAGCGGCGGTGTAAAACAGGACGAGGAAGCCGGCCGTTGCCGCCACGGTCAGCAGAGCAAATGGCGCACGCATCAGCTTGCATGCCGCGAACGCGATCATCAGCATGATACCGGCTGGAATGGCTGCAACGCGCCAGGAATCCGGCACCGAGAGCGCGGGCGACACGATCACGTGTTCTTCATGCACATAGCTCAAAGCCGATGGCAGGATCAGCGCCAGAAAGACGAAGGGCGCCGCGATCGCAAGCGTATTCAACTTCGCTCGCGCTTTATCGCCGAAACGGCCCAACGCCGCTGTCATACGCATGTGCTCGTTGCGGCGGAACGCAATCGCTGCGCCAAGCATTGCGAGCCATAGAAACAGGATCGAGGCGAGTTCATCCACCCATGCGATGGGATCGTGAAGGACGTATCGGGCAAAAACGCCCGCAAACAAAATGATGATCTCTGCCGCCACGAGCAACGACGCGGCAATCTCGACGACTTTGCCGAGAACGTTAGAAAACCCCTCGTTCTGTGGCGGCGCCGCGTCGCCGTCCGTATCTGCGAGTTGCATCGCCCTACCCCAACTGCCCGGTGAATTTTTCGAGGATTGCCCACGCTTCATCGCCGAATTTTTCGCGCGCGCTTGCGTAAAAGCCGCTTGCCGCCAGCACTTGGCGGAAGGCTGCCGCATCGACGGTTGTGAACTGCAGGCCCTTGCCCTCGAGTTCCTCGCGGAGCGTGATGTTTGCTTCTGCGATGTCGGCACGCTCCTTGAGCGCTGCCGCGTTGAGGTGTTTGCTCAGGATGGCTTGAATGTCCGGCGGCAGGCTCTGCCATTTACGCTGGTTGGCCACCAGCCAGAACCCGTCCCAAGCATGGTTCGTCAACGAGCAGAATTTCTGGACCTCGTAGAATTTCGCAATGTTGATGAGCGACAGCGGATTTTCCTGGCCGTCCGCAATTCTCGTCTGGAGCGAGGAATACGCTTCGTTGAGCGGAATACTGACGGGCGCAGCCTGCAAGGCTTTGAACATGGCGACCCAAAGTGGAACGACGGGCACGCGGATCTTGAAGCGCTGAAGATCGGCCGGCGTCTGAATTGGCTTCGTGCTGGTGGTGATCTGGCGGAACCCGTTGTCCCACACGGCATCGAACGGATGAAGCTGCGCCTTGGCCAGCAGCGCGCGCAAATGGTTGCCGAGTGCGCCGTCCATCGAGGCCCAGACCTTGTCGTAGCCCGAATAGGCAAAGCCGATGCCCGGAAGCGCCATGACGGGCACGAGCGTCGACACCACCGTGCCTGGAAACGTCGCGAGTTCCAGCGCGCCGGAGCGGATCTGCGACAGCATGCTGGGGTCACCGCCCAGCTGATTATTGGGGAAGAGTTCGATGGCGACCGCGCCTTGCGTCTCAGCACCAATGGCGGCGATGGCTTCGCGCAGCCGATTGTTGACGGGGTGCGCGCCGGGCAAATCATTACCGAGCTTGAGGCGGATCGCGCCGGCATTTGCGCGTGCTGCAGGCAGGTCTGCGACCGAACAGGCCGCCGCGACGGCCGCGCCTGCCAGAACATGTCTGCGGCTCAGTTTGCTCACGTCTAGGCTCCTTTGTGCGCCCCTGGTTGCGCGCCCTTGCTTGCGCGCTATTGCGTCCGCCCTTGGATCAGCAACTGATATTTTGAATTCAGAATTCAATCAAGAGAATTCTGAATTCAGAATTCTGTTGTTCGGCGCCAGCCTCTTGGCTATGTTGACTGCGCCATCATAGGGAGCCGCGGGACGTGAGACCACTGGCAAGCCAGCCGAGCCTGACAGAGCAGGTGTACGAAGTGATCCTCTCCGAAATTATCTCCGGGCGGCTCACGGACAACCCGCGCCTCATCCAGGACGATCTCGCCAAGACACTCGGGGTCTCGCGCCAACCCGTGCAGCAGGCGCTTTTGCTGCTGCGCAACCAGGGGTTCCTACGCGACGCGCCAGGCCGCGGTCTCGTAGTGGCGCCGATCGAGCCCGAATTCGTGCGCGATCTGTTCGAGTTGCGTGCCGTCGCCGAAGCGCTGGCCTGCAGGCTGGCGGCCGAGCGTGGCAGCAAAGACGCCGCTAAGTTAGGGCCAAAGCTTATCGAAGAAGGGCGCAAGGCCGAACGCGAAGGCTCGGTTGCAAAACTCATCGCGGCCGATATGCGCTTTCACGAATTTCTCTATGAGATCTCCGGAAACAGGCTGATCAAGGAAACGATGCTGCCCTACTGGGCACATCTGCGCCGGTTGATGGGTGAGGTGCTGATCAAGGACGAGACGCCGCGCAAGATTTGGGATCAGCACGAAGCCATTCTACACGCCATCATTCGCGGCAACGGCACAAAGGCCGAAGAACTCGCGCGCGCGCATATCACGAAGACGGTGGAGGTCTTCATCACGCGGCTTGAAAATGCGCGGGACGAAGATGCCAAGTCGCAGTCGCGCGCGTCCTAGATGCGTCACGCCTCGGATTATAAATCTCTCAACAGCAGGAACGCGCTATGACCGCAGTCTTTGTCGTCGCCGCACAACGCACAGCCATCGGCAATTTCGGCGGAAGCCTCAAGGAGTCCCCGCCGGCCGCCCTCGGCGCCACGGTCACACGGGCAGCGATCGCGCGTGCCGGCATAGATCCCGCGCGCATCGGACACGTCGTCTTCGGGCAAGTCGTTCCCACTGTGCCGGAAGATGCCTATCTCGCGCGCGTCGCGGCGGTGAACGGTGGCGTGCCGTTCGAGACACCGGCCTTGACCGTCAACCGCCTGTGCGGCTCCGGTCTGCAGGCCATCGTCTCAGCGGCACAGGCGATCATGCTCGGCGATTGCGAGGCGGCAATCGGCGGCGGCGCCGAGGTGATGAGCCGTGCGCCGCATCTCGTGACCACGGCGCGCTTTGGCCAGAAGATGGGCGACACCACGCTCATTGATACCATGATCGGCGCGCTGACCGACCCTTTCAATAGAGTGCATATGGGCATAACGGCCGAGAACGTCGCCGAGCGCTATCAGATCACGCGCGACGACCAGGACCAACTCGCTCTTGTAAGCCAGCAGCGCGCCGAACGCGCCATCCGTGAAGGCCGCTTCAAAGACCAGATCGTTGCCATCGACGTCAAAATGAAGGGCAAGGCGATCAGCTTCGATACCGACGAGTACGTGCGCCTGGATGCGAAAGCTGACGACTTCTCCAAGCTCAAACCGGTCTTCAAGCGCGACGGCAGCGTGACGGCCGGCAACGCGTCCGGCATCAACGACGGCGCGGCAGCAGTCGTACTTGCGAGTGAAAAGGCCGTAAAAGCGCACGGCCTAAAGCCAATCGCGCGCCTAGTCGCTTACGCGCATGCAGGCGTTGATCCGGCGTATATGGGAATCGGCCCCGTACCGGCGACGCGCATCGCGCTCGCGCGGGCGGGCCTCAAGATCGGCGATCTCGATGTGATCGAGGCCAACGAGGCCTTCGCCGCACAAGCGTGCGCCGTGTCGCGCGAACTCGGGTTCGATGCCGATAAGGTCAATCCCAACGGCAGCGGCATCTCGCTCGGCCACCCCGTCGGCGCAACGGGCGCCATCATCACCACCAAGCTCATTTATGAAATGCAGCGCACCGGCGCGCGTTATGGCCTCTCCACCATGTGCATCGGCGGCGGCCAAGGCATCGCGGCCATTTTCGAGAGAGCTTAGGCGGACTGCAACGACCGGGGTTTGCGCAGGGCGTGGTAACCGTCGTCAAATGCCGGCATGAGTTAAGCCCAATTCTGAACCGGAGCGGCTGTCATCCGGCCGCTCAAAACGGAAAACGCACTCCGGATTTGGTGGGTGTCACTAGGTTGCCATGCTGCTTTCGACGTGCCGCGCAAGCTTGTCGAGGGTCTGATAGCCGAATTCGACCGCGCCGAACCCAATACCTGCATTGCGCTGAGATGTCGTTGGGTGCAACTGCCGCAACGTGATGACTGTCTTGCCGTCGCTCTGCTCATCGAACGTAATGGTGGTGCGGAACATGCCAGGATCGTTGTCTTTGTCGGCGCCATGATCGAACTCAATCACGCGCGGCCTCTCGATGCGTCGGAATTGCATCCGGTTTGTGTATCGCTTGCCGTCGGGGGCGATCATATCGAACCGCCACTCACCGCCGACGCGAATGTCAATCGACTTTGTCTCAACCCTGAAACCGGCCGGACCAAACCATTGGGGCAGGTGGCGCGGGTCAGTCCAAGCGGAGAAAACCAACTCTCGCGGCGCGTTGATCACGCGCGAGAGGACGATCTCTCGATCGAGCGCCCAAGTGGACAGGGGCGATTCATTTTGACTTGCGTTTGCCGGCATTGCGCTTCTCCACTTTTTTCAGTGTCTCAACGTACATTTCCAATCGATCCAGTCGGTGCTCCCAGATCTCTCTGTGAACCGCCAACCAGGTCTCGACGGTTGCGAGCGCTTCCGACTGCAATGAGCATGTCCTGACGCGGCCAATCTTCTCGGACGCAATGAGGCCGCTGCTTTCTAGAATGCGAATGTGCTTCATCAGGCTCGGCAGCGCCATATCGAACGGCTTCGCCAGCTCTCCGACGGATGCCTCGCCATCACATAATCGCATGACGATCGCACGACGGGTCGCGTCGGAAAGCGCGCCGAAAACATGATCGAGTTGCATTGATTGGTTAGCCATGAAGCTAACTATAAAAGGGCAATAGCCTTGCGTCAATAACTGTTAGCCAACCGGATAACTAATTACAACTGCGTGCCACGTCGTCGATCAAACACCCTCAGCCATGGGCACGTCTCCGACATCGAGCGTAGCGCGTCTTATTTCGGGGCGCTCACTCGCAGCGCACCTCATCATCGCCTTGCACGCGCCGCTGCACGTCAGCCGCCACGAACTAATATATGACCTTTCCAGCCTTGAAACTTTTCGACACGTCGCCGGATAGAGTCACGTCATCTGGATCGAGCAGAAGAACCGGATTACCCTCCGCAAGATCGAAATTCGCGAGATTGACCCAAATGACGTTCGGCGTCGTCGTCAGTTCGAAATAGTAGACGCGATTGGTAAGGTCGATCGCGGACCGATACTCGGTATTATAAAGGCTTCCCGGCGTGTTGTTGGGAGCCCCGAACGGTACGGAAACGTTGCGTGCGATCGCCATGATGCCAGCGATGGCTTCGCGCGCGTTCTTGGGCTCGGGCAGCATCTGGCGATAATAATCGGCGCGGACAAAGCGGTGCGTCGGGTCGACATTGCCGGGAATGAGTGTCTGGCGCGTGGCGCCGGTAAAATCAAAAGTGGCGCGGAATGCGAGCTGCTCCGGATAGGGCGGATCATTGGTCATGATCACGTATTCACGACCGTGAAAGACAGACTTCTTGCCGCCGACATACTCAATGATGGCACTGTCACCGCTTGCATCCTCGATCGCCAGGTGAACGGTGGCCTTTATGCCCTCGTGCTCGACCATCAGAGGCTGGATGCCGTCGAGAAGCGTGAGCGCCTCCTCGACGCTCGCGGCAGTATCAAGAACGTACTGCCCCCAAAGCGCCGCCTGAAGGCCAGCTTTCTTGGGATCACGTGGGCCAAAGTCCGCGGCGACGAGATAGAGCAGATGCATCGCAACGCCCTTCTCGTTGACGCCATCGGCCGTGCCCGCGCCGTACACCGACGTGACGAGGCTTCCATACTTGGACGTCCATTTGGCCGGGTTCTCGGCGTCAACGCGGACGCCCGCGAACACTCCGCCGTCACGCGCCATGCCGCGCGGCAAAACCGTGATCACGGGTTCGGTCGTAACGGGAAAATCCATGGTACGGCCGGCTACGACAGCAAGCGTGTTGGTGTTCCAAAGAATACGCGTGCATGCCTCGGCTGAAGCCCCGAGCAGACAGGCGATCGAAGCCAGACCAAGAGATCCGGCAAGCACATGGCTGGGCTTTGTCATCATCAGGCTCCTGACGGTACGCCTCCAAGACGTGGATAGCTTAGCAAAAGTGCAGACGTTGCGCCACGACCGTAAACGGAGCAACCGACCGCCATCCCTCAGCGAGCCCACGGAGCAGTCTGGGGCTCCAAAGAGGTGCTAGTTAAACGCACCACATCCAACGGTGCCGACCCGAGACCTGCCGGTTCTTTCTGCCAAGCTCAGACGGTTTGGCGACCGCCTTTGCCGGACTTGGAACGGACGAGAAATCAGGGGGACACTGCCGACCGCGCGATGGGCATCAAGCTGATGTTCTCCGCAATATTGTCGGTGGACTATAACGCCAAATTCGGCGTGCGCAGCCACTTCCCTCCCCGGGCCACCGCGCACCACGCCAACTGTCAGACAGGATCAGGCCAACTGGGCCCCGGTTGCAATCGCTGTCGATCAAGATATTCTACCGGAAATATCGCATTCCCGGAGAACCTAGAATGCCGCGCGCACTGTCGACCAAACTAAAGCAAGCGATCATCTGCTTGCTCGCCCTGTTGCATATGTCAGTTATCCCTCCGGCATCAGCAGAAAATCGCGACAGCGCAGCCATCACGATCTTTGCGGCCGCAAGCCTCAAGACATCGCTTGATGCCGTCGCTGCCGAATTTTCAAAGGCGACGGGTAAAAAGACTGTCATCTCGTATGCCGCCTCATCTGCGCTGGCCAAGCAGATCGAGCACGCCGCACCCGCCGACATTTTCATCTCGGCGGATTTGGCTTGGATGGACTATCTCGCCGAGAAAGCCTTGATCGATACCGCGACGCGATCGAATGTGCTCTTCAATCGGTTGGTTCTCATCGCTCCGGAAGTCTCAAAACTGGCTTTGAAAATCGTACCCGGATTTGATCTCGCGTCCGCACTCGGCGATGGCAAATTGGCGATAGGAGATGTTCAAGCTGTCCCGGCCGGCAAGTATGGCAAGGCGGCGCTCGAAAAACTGGGCGCGTGGTCGGCGGTTGAGCCGAAAGTTGCTGGCGCCGAGAACGTGCGCGCGGCGCTGGCGCTGGTTGCGCGCGGCGAAGCCGTCATGGGCATCGTCTATCACACCGACGCAGTGGCCGAACAAAAGGTCAAAGTCGTCGACACCTTTCCGGATAACACGCATCCGAAGATCGTCTATCCGGCGGCGGTGACGCGTGCATCGCTGCAGCCTGAAACGGCGGCAGCGTTTCTCGCCTATCTGAAATCGCCCCCTGCTCAAGCCATTTTCGCAAAGGATGGCTTCGTCATTCCTGATTGATCGGCCCCGAATGATCGGCCAACATTTCAACAACCGCGTCACGCGAGGACGATAGACACGTGCTTAATCTCACCGGCGAAGAATGGGTGGCCATCGAACTCAGTCTGCGCATCGCCCTGCTGGCGACGCTGGCGTCACTGCCGCTTGCCATCTTTGCGGCGTATGCTCTGGCGCGCTGGCGCTTTCCCGGAAAATGGCTGCTCGACGGCGTGCTGCATCTGCCTCTGGTTATGCCGCCGGTCGTGACCGGGTACGTGCTGCTATTGACCTTTGGACGCAATGGTCCCATCGGACGCTTCCTCTTCGAGACTTTCGGCATTTCATTGTCGTTTCGCTGGACGGGAGCGGCTCTTGCCTGCGCCATCATGGCCTTCCCGCTGATGCTGCGCGCCATCAGGCTGTCGATGGAAACGGTGGACCGCCGCCTCGAAGCCGCCGCCGGCACACTCGGCGCCAACAGCTGGTGGACGTTCTTGCTGGTGACGCTGCCGCTCTCTCTGCCCGGCATTCTGTCGGGTGCAATCATGGGATTTGCGAAAGCTCTTGGCGAGTTCGGCGCAACCATCACTTTCGTCTCTAACATACCGGGCGAGACACGGACGATCGCGGTGGCGATCTCAACTTATACACACGTACCGGACGGCGACGCCGCGGCGATGCGATTGACTCTCGTGTCGATCGCCATCGCGCTCGTGGCGGTCATCGCATCTGAATATCTGAACCGGCGCGCGCAAAAACGTATCGCGGTCTTCGAATGATGACCGCACCGATGCTCGTCTGCGATTCCGAACTTGCCTTCGACACGTTCAAGCTCGCCGCGCAGTTTGAAGCCGGCCCAGGCGTCACGGCGCTCTTTGGGCCGTCCGGGTCCGGCAAATCCACGCTCATCAATCTCATCGCCGGATTGGCGCGACC
>JBOFCQ010000241.1:0-12158 GCA_051646145.1 Hyphomicrobium sp. | reverse complement strand
TGCTGGCGGCGTTTGCGTCGCCGACACTTGGCGCTGTCACCGGCCGCATCTGGCCTGTGGCGCAGAGCGGGCTCATCGGAAAATTCCAGCAGCTCGATTATCTCGCGGTCATTTCCGTCATCAAAGCGGCGGAAACCATCTGGGGTGGCCTGCTGACGGTATCTGGCGCATTCGTTGCCTATCGCCGCGATGCGATCATCGCGTCGGGCGGCTGGCGCGAGGACAAAGCCGCCGAAGACATCGACATCAGCTGGCGCATGCAGTGTGCCGGATGGCGGCTGGCGTTCGACCACACATGGACGTGCGCCGTCGAGATGGCGCCGACCGTTCGCGCACTCTGGCGCCAGCGCCGCCGCTGGAGTTCCGGCCTCGGCCAGGCGATGCGCGATTACGGCGCCCGCGCTCTGCTGCAGGGCGCACGGCATCTGCACGTCGTCGTGATCTCGGTCGCAAATCTGGTCTGGATCACGAGCATGCTCATTCTTGCCACGCTGACAGCGTATCAATTGCTGTCGGGCGGCGAGGAGGACTGGCTCGGTCGCATCGCGGTGCTGCAAGTGGTCGAAATCGGTCTCGTGCTGTTCTCGCTGCAGTTCCTGAGCGCCATGCTCATCGATGGCCGCTCATGGCGCGAATACATCGCGCTGGTGCCCGTGCTTCCGTTCTACGGGCTCTACTTCTGGACCATCCTGATCTCGAGTTTTCTGGTCGGCTTTCCAACCGGCCTCGTCGGCAAACGCCTGGGCATCTGGCAGCCGACGCTGCGACAGCGGCCACTGGCAAAAGAAGGTTCCGTCACATGATTATCGCGTTCCTGCGCCAGCTGGCAGCACTCTCGACCCTGAGCGGCGCGCTGATCCATTTATGCATCGGGCTCAAACTTGCTGTGTTTCACTACCACCTTGACGGGGGTAACCCCGATCTTGTGCTGGCGGTGCTGTTGTTCGGTTTCATTCTGTGGGCTACGGGATGCATGCTGGCACGTGGCGGAAGCGCCGTGAAAGCCGGCAAGACGAGCGGTGCCATACTCAAATTCACGGGCGCGGCGAAATCGGAACCAAGTGAGACATGCAGCGAGAAGGTTGCAGCGTAGGCAGAGTTCGCACGGTGACAGCAGTCATATGCTGCGCCGTCCTCGCCGCCGCGACCGTATGCGCTGTGCCCCAGTCGGCGTTGGCCGCCGACGTTTCGGAAACGGAAGACGGGTCGGACGCGTGCTGCGATGATCTCGAAAGCCGCGTCACAGAGCTCGAGACGGCCGCCGTAAAAAAGGGAAACCGGCACGTCACGCTGGAACTTTCCGGACACATCCATCGCGCGCTGCTGTTCTGGGACGATGGCACGGAGCACGATGCGTATATCATCGATCCGACGAACTACGGCAGCTACATGCAGCTCTCCGGCGAAGCCAAGGTCTCCGATGACGTCACGGCCGGATTTATCCTCTCGCTCGACTTTCCCGACAATGAGAGCTTCTCGATCAGCCAGGATGTGACGTCGAT
This sequence comes from Hyphomicrobium sp., assembly GCA_051646145.1. GTDB lineage: Bacteria > Pseudomonadota > Alphaproteobacteria > Rhizobiales > Hyphomicrobiaceae > Hyphomicrobium_B. Next base: position 10,656 of record JBOFCQ010000241.1, on the reverse strand, counting down.
CCCCGGCACGCCGATCGTGGGACGCGTCGGATGGTTCCTCAAACACGAGCGCTTGGGGCGCATCGCGGTCGGCCGCGAAACGGAAGCGCACGATCATATCTCGGAATCCGACAACTCCGGCACTGGCCTCTTCACCGGCCCCGCTGTCACCGACTGGAACGGCAGCTTCCGGCTGACGGGGCCGACGGCTGCGCTGTTCGGCGCGGCTGAATTGACATGGACCTCGCTCAGTTCGGCGTCCATCGGCGATGGCGACAACACCAACGCCATCCGCTACGACACGCCGACCTTCGACGGCGTGCAGTTCGCGGTGAGCTGGGGCCGCGACGACGTTGTCGCGGTGGCGGCCACCTATTCCTTCGACAATGAGCAGATCGAGTTTTCGGCCGGCGTCGCGGTCGCTCACTATCCAGGCGCCGACCGCAGCCCATGTATCGATCTCGACCCCGTCGCTGGATGCACCACGGTCGGCGGTTCAGCGTCGATCTTGCACAAAGCCTCGCAAATCAGCCTCTCCGGCGCGGCGGGCTTCATCGCCGATGACCCGCGCGAGCGCCGCGGCGTCGAACGAGATTATTGGGTCTATGGCAAGCTCGCGCAGGAATGGAGCGTCGTCGATCTCGGCGGTACCGTTGCCTATGGCGAATATTTCCACGGCCGGCACGGCGGACAGATCGGCCTCGATCCCGCAACCGCTGCGGCCGACACAGCGAGCTTCTCGGCCGAGACTGACGTCTTCGGCCTCGGCGTCATGCAGTTTTTCGACGAGGCCGAGATGCAGATCTATGCCGGGTGGCGCACGTACCACATCGATGGCGAGGCCGTCATCGGCGCAACGCGCGATACCCTGCAGTTTGAGCGCTATCAGGCTTTCACCCTTGGAACGCGTATCAGCTTTTGAGGTGTGTGACTTAGCACATCACCTCGCAAGCACTGGCATACGACGGCGGCTGAACAGTTGACGCGTTTAGATCACGGCGTCGCGTCATCAACGCGGACAATCGGGTCCGATATGTGAATTGCGCCGCTGCTCAGAATTCGCGCTGTGATGCCGCCACGGCCGCGCACGGCATTATATCCGCCCACACCGAAAACTTCCTCCATGCGGCTGCACGGCGCGCAATCGCCTGATGCTTCCAGAAGCACGGCGCCGATGCGAAACCGGCGACCTTTCAGAGCGAGAATATTCATTCCGCGCGTGACGAGGTTTCGCCGCAAAAGCTCCGGCGGCACCGCCTCTTGCCCCAGGAACGATGCTATCGCCGCAATGTCCTCGCTTGCGATTAGTGTCACCTGGCGCGCGCCATCGCGGCGCGTTTCATAGTGATCTCCCTCGATGCCCCGGCCCGCAACGAGCAGCGCTCTTGCGAGCGGTTGCAGCGATGCCCGTCGCTGAGGGCGAACGCCGATCCATAAGAGTTCGCCGGCGCGGATGGGCGCCCCCAGCAATTTGCCGAGAGGCGTGTCAGCCGCCGGCCCCTTCCCCGTCGGTCGAACGCTGCTTGCCATCAGAAACTCACCCCCTTGGACAGCCCCACCGATGGGTTGCCGTTACATATTATGCCGCGTCAAATGCGCCGTGAACGCCGGCCAAGATGGGGCGTAGACGTTGATTATAGGGCGATCCGAAGAAAGAGTTTGCTTTAACCACATAGATTAATGAACTGTTTTTAAGTGACTTTCCTGGTGTCACATGCAGTGACTAGTCCAGCCATATCCGCTATGCGGTTTTGCGTCATTTAAAGCTGCGGGGCTTGGACATGTTGCGTCTCATCAGTCTACGTTACGTTTGTATTGCGATCTTGTGCCCGCTGGCGAGCGTCAGCGCGTTCGACGTCAAGGGTCTGCTGCACGAGACGGCCAATAGCATTGCGCCGTTCTCCTCCAACACTCCCCGGAAATTGTCGCGGGTCGAGCGCCAACTGCAGATCATGGCGTCGGTCCCGAAAGAACGGACGTCGCGAGATCTCAGACCAAACGTCAAGGTCTACGCATTCACGCGCCCTCAAGGGAAAGCCATCGAACTCGCGGCAGCCCTCGACGCGTCGGAGGTCACGCAGTTGGAGCCCGTCGCTCGGGACATCGCGCCCTCCACGCGCAGCGTCGCCGCGCCGGTCAAAACACGCAAGGCGGTGAAGAACGCCAAGGTGCGGACCGCCGGCAACCGCTCAGCCAGCGCCAAACGGAAGCCGGTACGCCTCGCTCACGCGCAGCCGCGCGCGCAAAAGAAGTCAAAGCCAAAAGCCATCTGGGTCATTCCCACGATTGCGACGGCTGAACTGGTCCGCACCAATACCATCCTTGAACTGAAGCCGAGCGATTTGATACAGGTAGCTTTCAGTACATCGATGCGCTGAGCGCCGCGTCACCACGCGTCACGCAAACCCATCGTCGCCGTTCTTTCACATCCAAAACGGGCCCGTAACATGCGTATCAACATCCGCTTTGGCGTTCTGTGCGTCTTGATCAGCTCTCTGATCTCCATCACTCCGGCGCACGCCGAGGAGGATGTGACGAGCCTGCTCAAATCAAAAGTGCTCGGCCTGACGGAGCAACTGCAACGCCCTGAAGATCGCTCTGCATTGTCGACGTTCTATGGCGAGCGCGGCTTTGGCCTTCTCTGGGTCAATAGCCATGGTCTGACACCCGCAGGCCGTCAAATCGTTGCGGAACTGGCGGCCGCCGGCGACTGGGGCCTATCGGATGGCGACTTCACACTGACGTCGCTGGACGCCCTTCATAATGGGCCGGTCACGCCGCAAGCCGCGGCCGACGCCGAATTCGAAATATCGGCAGCCATCCTGAGATATGTCTTCCAGGCGCGTGGCGGCCGCATTTCAGCCCCCGAGCGTCTGCTCACCGAATTTCTCGATCGTCACCCGCAGCTCGTCGAGGCGCTTCCCGCGTTCCGGTCCGTCGCGACCGCCGAACATCCCGACGTCGTTCTGCGCTCGTTTCATCCGCGCCATCCGCAATTCCACAAGCTGCGCGACGCCCTTGTGACATTGCGGCATCAGCAGACGGGTGGCGCACGTGCCCTCATCCCGCGCGACGGGCAAGCACTTATTCCAGGAACGATGCACGAGCACGTCAAAGCCCTGCGGCGGCGCTTCGCAATTCCCGCAGCGGCGGCGGGTCAGGACGACCTGTACGACGACGCTCTCGCGCGCGCCGTCAAAGCGTTCCAGACATCCGTGCGCATTCGCCCAGACGGCATCGTCGGTCGCAAAACACGAAAGGCGTTGCAGGTTGCATCCGGCCCATCCGCCGACACGCTTATCGCCAACATGGAGCAATGGCGGTGGATGCCCGACGACCTCGGCGCAAAGCATCTGTTCGTCAACATTCCATCCTACACTTTGAAGCTCATGGATGGAGAGACGGTGGCCCACGAGGAGCGTGTCATCGTCGGCAAGGCGACGACGCCGACGCCCGCCTTCACCGACACGCTGTCGACGATTGTCTTGAAGCCGATGTGGCTGATGCCGGACTCGATTAAACGCGAAAAATTGCTCCAGGCGCAGCGCCGCGGCCGCTCCATCGAGAGTTCCGGTTACACGGTGCAAAAGGGCAAACGCATCGTCAAAAGCTGGACCGTCGACTGGAGCAAGGTGGATCTGAGCCACTACGCGATCTACCAGCCGGCCGGCGACGGCAACGCTCTCGGCGATCTCAAATTCCTGTTTCCGAATAAGCACTCCGTCTACCTGCACGACACGCCGAACAAATCTTTGTTTGCGGCGGCGGAACGCACGTTCAGCCATGGCTGCGTGCGCCTGCGCAATCCGGTTGTCCTGGCGCAACTGCTGCTGGACGCGGACAAGGGCAAAGGCGCCATTGACGTCAAGAAGACGCTGCGGACGCTCGACGACAGCAACGAGATCATGCTGCGCGCGCCGCTGCCGATCCACATCGCGTACTTCACGGTGTGGGCGCGTGAGGACGGCTCGCTTGAGGATCTCGGCGATCCCTACAAGCACATCGAGAAAATCCAGCTCGGCCTTGCGAACAGGACGCACGAAATCGAACGGCCAAAGGTCGTGACGGCGTCTCTCGGCGACTTGCGCAGTTATGCGGCCAACGCCAAACCGAAGAAGGTTGTCAAATCGGCAAAGGCCGCGAACGCGCGAAGAGGGCTGATGGGTCTTGGCCGACCGCCGGTTGCGATCAGCACCTCGGCCGGCACATCAGGCAAACGACGCCGCGAGATGTCGGTCGGCGATATGATGCAGGCCGCCTTGCGCTGATGGCAGGCGGATTGCGCATGCCCGCTCGGATGATGAACGGGCCTGTCTGAGCACGCCCGGGGTTGCACAAGAAGCGCCTGCTCTTGATATCGGCGCGGCGGATTTCGGCGTGTCATCTGCCCTGTCATCTGAAAGGCGTGCGGCGGCTCCCGCACAAAATTGGCGCCATCGCGTTCCGCACACCGACCGGCGGCGTCGAGCCAGGCGTTTCTCGCCACCTCTGACGTGGCGCGACGCGGCGTGCACCATACCGGCCGCCGCTCGTGGACAATGGCCCAACGCCGCCGTAGCTTGGCCGACGTCGGATCACGACAACCACGGCGACAGAACGCTTCAAGAGCGAGCACAACATGCAACATCTGATTTTTGCGATCATGGCGATGCTGGTGATGTGTTCGCAGGCCCTCAGCGCTCCCGACATTGCCGGCGAATGGGAGAGCAATCAGGGCCCGATGACGATCACTGCGAATGCCGACGGCACCTTTACCGTGACCTTCAGCCTCATCAAAGGCACGGTGGTCGGCGCGCTCGACGGCGACGTCTTCAAGGGCAACTGGGTGCGGTTCGATGACCGCCTGGCGGATCTCTGCAAGACCGAGAAAGATGGCAGCCCTTACTGGGGCGGCTTCAAGGTCACGTTTTACTATGGCCCCGATTTCCCCGAGCCAAGTTTCCAGGGCGGCTGGACCTTCTGCGGTGACGAAGTGCGCTTCATGAATTGGACCGGCGCCCGACCGAAAAAATAGCGGTCGTGGGAGGACCGGTTCGGAACCGGCGAGCGAGACGTCGTAGAGAGACATCGTGCGGCGCCTATAAAAGACTTTCCGACGCGTGAGCGATCCGCTGCTGCGCTAGTGTCAGGTCCCATCGCGGCCGAACACGTTTCAATGCTCATGTGCCGGAACGCGTGCCCGCGCGACGAACTCTCGGCGTTCGCCGAAAATCACTACAACGCTGAATTCAATTGGTGCGGACGGTGGGACTCGAACCCACACGCTCTTTCGAACTCAGGATTTTAAGTCCTGTGTGTCTACCGGTTCCACCACGTCCGCGGGGAAATCGAGCGAAGGCCTCCTTATGCCGAGTTATGCCGGGTGGCGCAATCTCGGCAAGGCGGCGCGCGCGTGTTCGATCGCGGAAAACAGCAGAATATAAATCGTCACGGCGTTGCACACATGCCAGAGCGCGTGCGTGCCGCGCGCCCGCGCGAAAACCTCGGTGACAGCGCAAATTTCAACGTCGACCGTGCGCGCCACGAGCGAGAGCGCAAATACAGCCGCAGCCAGCGCCACCGATCGCGCCGCCCGATGGCCGCGCGCGAACAAAATGCCGGCAACGGCGATCAACGATGCCAGCGCCGGCAGATAGTTGAGCGACCCGTTGAGACAGCGCAGACCCGCCGCGGCCGTGATCGGCAGCAGCGTCGAACGGCACGGCAAGACCGGCGTCAGCAGAGATGCCGCAACAAGCAGCGCCAATCCCGCCGCAACGGCCATCCATGACCACCGCAAGACGTGACGCAGCGCATACGCCAGGTACGAGACGACGAACACCACGATCGATGAGGTATCAGCGATCAGGGCCCATCGCGTGGCGAAGGTGTGAAACAGAAAGCTGCCGACGCCGATCGCGGCAGCGTTGGCGATCAGCACCCATACCCACAGCGACTGCGCGCGCGGCAAGGGCTGTGCGCCACTTGAGCGCGTCAGCCGAATGGCCGCGAACACCGCTGCGATAACAAATGCGCCGTTCGACACGGCGTTGAACGGCTCAGCCCAGAACGACGGGTCAGCCGCGCGTTCGCAATAGAGGAAAAACGTGTCCGCCGCTGCCATGACGCCCGCAAAAAATCAGAACGTCACCCGATCACGTGCGATCATCGGCTTTCTTTTCGGCAGGCCGCAAGGCCGCGCCGGCCTTGGTCATCAAGGCGCGCAGTTCGTCCGGTCCGTCCACGTTGATCGAGTGGGGATACTTCGGATCGCCAGCGCCGCGGAATTCGGTGCGTACGTTACCGTCCGAATCGAGAAACAGCGTGCGCGGCACATAGGTGCCGTCAGGCGCGAAGGCGCCGTTGGCGATCTTGTCGGCGTCCACATCGATCAGGATCATCACAAAATGAGAGGACGCAGCAACGACGCCGGGATCACGGAACACCGCGCGATACTTCTTGCAGGCCGAGCACCACGTGGCGTGGAAAACCATGACGACGGGTTTGCCGGTTTGCGACGATTCATAAATGCCGCTCTTGATATCGCGCCAGTTGATCTCGGCGCCGTTCCACACGTCGGCATGTTCGGCGATGCGGGCGCGCGCAACGGGCACCACGGCAACAATGCCGGCCAGAAGCATGGCAGCGAGCGTCAGTGTTCCGCGGCGTGTCATGGCGTGAATGGTCTCCGGTTTCGATGCATGGCGAGAGCGCGCATCTGGTTGGATATACGCGAACGCGCCGCGTTAGATCCATAGTTCAACACGATTGTGGCGAAGAACGCCAGAATTGCGATTGTCTGCAACGCTTCCGGCAAAAAACAACGTACCCCGCGCGGACAGACCGGCGGCTAGGCCGTGCGCCGGGCGGCATAGCAGCCAAGGTTAGTCAGCGCGGCATCGAGCAGAACGCTTGTGAGCCCGGCAGCCCTGCCCCGGTCGCTGAGATCACCGATGATGTGCTCGGCTTCGACAGGCGCGCCACGTTGCATATCGCGCAACATCGACGCCACGACGGCGGACGTCTCATCGGTCAGAAGATTGCGGATCATGGCCATGTGCGCGTCAGAAGGTGCGAACCCTTCCGCCGTGGCGATGGCCTGGCATTCGCCGATCATGCGCAGCATGGTATCGCGGCCGCCGCGCGCCGTCGCAATGGCGCCGACACTTGATTGCATCAACGTCGTCATGCCGGCGAGACTGGCGAGAAGCACCCACTTTTCCCACATGCTGGCGACGATGTTCGGGCTGAGACGCGCATCGAACCCGGCGCGTGTGAAGATCGCCAGCAGGGCGTCGCACCGCGCCTGTTGCGTGGCGGAGCGCGGTCCATACGTCAGCAGATGAAGCTGGTTCAAATGATGCACGACGCCCGCCTCATCGAGCGTCACGCTCAAGTGGCAGGTGCCGCCGAGCACGCGCGCCGGGCCGAACGCCTGATCGAGATCGTTCAGATGCCGCATGCCATTCAGAAGCGGCAGGATCAGCGTGTCGGGGCCGCATGCCGGCGTGATCGCGGTGATGGCGGAACTGAGATCATAGGCCTTGCAGCTCAGCATCACGACGTCGAACGGCGCAGTGATTTGGTCCGTCGTCACTACATTGACCGGCGTCGCCACGTCACCGAACGGGCTCTTGATAATCAGCCCGTCGCGCCGCAGCCGTTCGGCGCGCGCCGGCCGCACGAGAAACGTCACGTCAGCGCCCGTTGCCGCCAGCCGCCCGCCGAAATACCCACCCGTTGCACCCGCGCCGAGTACCAGTATTTTCATCGCATCCGTCCTCTTCCCGGCGGCAGCACCAGACAGTCCGCCGCGCTTAGATGATGGCCTTGGCGTAGAGATCCGTTCGGCGATCCCTGAAGAACCCCCAATCGGCGCGATAGCTGTCGATCAGGCCGAGATCGAAGGTGTGGGTCAGCACGCCTTCGCTCGTGGCATCGAACGCGGCAACGAGTTCGCCCGTGTGGTCCGCCATGAAGGAGTGGCCATAGAATTTCTGCTTCACGCCGTCGTTGTCTTCGAGGCCGATGCGATTTGCAGCGATCACCGGAATGGCATTCGAGACGGCGTGGCCCTGCATGGCGCGCTGCCATTGCTTGTGCGTATCGAGCGCCGTGTCATAAGGCTCGGAGCCGATCGCCGTCGGATAGAGCAGCACATCCGCGCCGGCCAGCGCCATGGCGCGCGCGCACTCGGGATACCACTGATCCCAGCAGATGCCGACGCCGATGACGCCATAAGCCGTGCGCCAGACCTTGAAGCCCGTGTCGCCGGGGCGGAAATAGTACTTCTCCTGATATCCGGGCCCGTCCGGAATATGGCTCTTGCGATACACGCCGAGAATGTCGCCGTTCGCGTCCGCCATCGCCATGCTGTTGTAATAGCGCGGGCCGTCCTTCTCGAAAAACGAGATCGGTATGACAACCTTCAACGCCCGCGCCACGTTCTGCAGCGCACGCACCGCCGGATGCTCGCCAACGGGATGCGCGGTCTCGAACCATTTCGGGTCCTGGCGCGAACAGAAGTAAATGCCCTCGAACAGTTCCGACGGCAGGATCACCTTGGCGCCGGATTTGGCGGCCGTGCGCACGAATGCCTCGGTCTTGGCAATGTTGTCTTTGAGGTCGTGCCCATAGGACGTCTGGATCGCCGCCACCGTCAACGTGCGCGTGCTCATGCTGCGGGCTCCTGCTGGGTGATGCAGTGGAACGATCCGCCGCCCGCGCCGCCGCAGCCGAGCAGCCCGCGCGATGGCACACCGACGACCTTGCGATCGGGGAACACCGCTTGCAGGGCGGCAAGCGCCGCCGCCTCGGTCGCCGTGCCGTAAACGGGAACGACGACGACGCCGTTGGCGATGATGAAATTCATGTGCGAGGCCGGCGCGACCTCATTCATGGCGTTGCGATAGAGGCCGACGCCGGGAACGCGCACCACGTCGAGCTTGCGGCCCTTGGCGTCCGTCGCCCTGGCCAACGTGGCGGCGATGGCATCGAGCGTCGCCGCATTCGGATCGTCACTGCCGACCGGCGCTTGGCACACGACGCGACCCGGCGCGACGAAACGTGCGATGTTGTCGATGTGCCCGTCGGTATGATCGTTTTTCAACCCTTCGTCGATCCAGATGATCTGCTTGGCGCCGAAGGCTTCGGCCAGCGCGGCTTCCGCCTCGGCCTTGGACCAGCCGTTGCGATTGGGATTGAGAAGCGTCTGACGCGTGGTCAGGATCGTGCCTTCGCCATCATGATCGACCGCGCCGCCTTCCAGCACGAATGCAAACCGGCGCACGTCCGTTGCCGCCAGCCGCGCCACGTCATCGCCGACGGTGGCATCGTCGGGCAGATCGTACTTGCCGCCCCAGCTATTGGTTGCAAAGCGCAGCGCCACGCGACCGTGCGGCGTCATTGCGAAAATCGGTCCGGTATCGCGCAGCCAGATGTCGCCGTACTTTGCCGGCACCAGATCCGCCACGTCGCCGATCGCAAGGCGCGCGCTTGCTTCGGCCTCTTCGCCGTTGACGAGCACGCGCACGGTGTTGCGGGCTGCCGCGAGTGCACGAACCAGAGCGGCAACGTCGCGCCGGGGCGCCGCCAGATCATCGTTCCATTCGCTGGCATCAGCCGGCCAAGCCGTCCAAATGGCTTTCTGCGGCGCCCATTCCGACGGCACAACGGTGGTCGAATCACTCACGATGAACCTCGCTCATACGCATGACGGCGCGCCAATCAGGTGAGAACCGCTTCTGCGCCTCGCGGGCGGTGCCACGAGCGCCGTCGTAGCATCGCCAATCCCGCGATTAAAGCGCTGACTTACATAGGGTGAACGCGCCGGATTTCCAGCGTATGACGTCCGCGTTTTTGCCTTCCGGTCTGTAGCTGGCGCACGCGCCGAGTGGCGAACGGCGGTGTCGGCCCTAGGCCTTCTTGGCATCCGGCAGAACGACGCGCAGCGACAGCTCGCGCAGTTGCTTCGACATGACATCGCTCGGCGCGCCCATGAGCAGGTCGGCCGCCTGCTGGTTCATGGGGAACAGCGAAATCTCGCGCAGGTTCTTCGCGCCAACGAGCAGCATGACGACGCGGTCGACGCCGGCGGCCATCCCGCCATGCGGCGGCGCGCCATACTGGAACGCGCGATAGAGCCCGCCGAAGCGTTCCTCGACGTCCTTCTGGCTGAGCCCCGTGATCTCGAACGCCTTGACCATCGTGTCGGGGCGATGGTTGCGCACGCTGCCCGACGCGATCTCGAAGCCGTTGCAGACGATGTCGTACTGGTTGGCCTTGAGCTTCAGACGATCCTCATCGGTCGCCGCCGCCTCCAGCGCTTCGAGACCACCTTGCGGCATCGAGAACGGATTGTGCGAGAAATCGATTTTCTTCTCGTCCTCGTTCCATTCGTAGAACGGGAAATCGACGATCCACGCCAGCGCAAAGCGCTTCTCGTCGATGAGCTTCCGTTCCGAGCCGATGCGATCGCGCGCGGCGCCGGCGAACTTGTAGACCTTGGCGGGATCGCCAGCGGCGAAGAATGCCGCGTCGCTATCACCCAACCCCAGTTGCCTACGCAGCGCCTCAACTCTCTCGTTCCCAATACTTTTGGCAATAGGCCCCGCGGCTTCAAGTATTCCGTGATTGTCGAAAACCTGAGGCATTGCTTCAGGAGCTTTGCCCAGAAGTTTTTCATCAGCGTCCGTCACT
>JBOFCQ010000146.1:0-3951 GCA_051646145.1 Hyphomicrobium sp. | reverse complement strand
TCTTGCCGGCCGACGTGATGAAGCCGCGAATGTCGAGCGCATTGGCAAGGCCGTGTTCGCTCAAGCGCCCGCCGGCGCGGCCATAGGCGTTGCGGCACGAATAGGCGCTCATCACTTCGATCTTGATGACGTCGGCCGAAAGGTGCTTGCGCGCCAGCGGCTGTACGTCGCTCTTCATCCAGGAATAGAGCGCTTCCGCCATTTCGCACGTCACGGTCGAGGGCGGCTATAAAACGACTTCAGGATTGCGGCCGATACTGACCAGTTGGATAGGTGCCGGCGCGCCGCACATGCCGTGCTTCAAAGGCGCTTCGGGAATGGCGACCGCCTGGATGCGTTTCAGAATGGCGGTGCAGCGATTTTTAGCGTCTGCGATTTCGGCGTCCGACCAAACGGCCGGCGGCGCGTTCTTCGCCTCGGCTTCGGCCTTGGCGTCGTCCAGCGTTTTCGGCCAGGCTTTGCCGTTCGCCTTGTCTTTGCCGGCGGCGGTTTCGGCTGATGGGCCCTTGCCTGCGGCGTCCGCGGGCGTGGCACCCGGCTTCGCGCCCAATTTGGGGTCGGATTTGGCGTCGCCCTTTTTAATGTCGCCCTTAGATGCCGGGCGCGGCACAGTCAGTTCGATGCGCACGGCCTTGCCAGTCGCGGCCGGCGCCGGCTTCGCGTTCGAGACCTTGCCGTCCGCACCTGATGCGGCGGACTTTTTGGCTTTGCTCTTCGATTTGGACGGTGCTTCGGCCGAATTGTCGTCGTCATCCGCGTGCTCGGCGGCTGATGTGCCCTGTTCGACGGGCTTCTGGCTGGCCTTCTGGTCCGCCGACTGTCCAGGCGCAGCCAATACAACCGCCGCTGAGACGGCGGCAATGATGACCTTCCAGTCAATTCCGGATCGATGTCGCATAGGTCGTCTGCCCCAACCTGCTAGAACGCACGGAAAATCTCTTCCAAGTGGAAACGTGCAGCGATACCAACAGGTGGATGCAGGTTGGGCCAACCTTATCCTTGACACGCGCCACGCAACGGCTCGCGCGAATCAGACGTGTAAATCTGATCCGAGACGAGGGCGTTGTATAGAGCTAAAATGTGGCGCGACAAGGAGTTTTGGGGCAAGACCGGGGCGAAGCTGGATAAGCTGTGCACGATCGCGACCGACGATGGGGATGATGGACGAAACTGTGACGACACGGGCTTCCGGCGCGAGCGATGCCGCCGCGTCTGCCAGCGACGAGAAGGTCATCATCACGCGGCGTGGCGCGCTGGTCGTGTTCACATTGAACCGCCCCAAGGCGCTCAACGCCTTCGACGAAGACATGCGCCGCGTTATCGCCGACGAGATCCCGAAGATCGCCCGCAACCCCGATGTCTATATCGTGGGGCTGGCCGGTGCCGGTCCGAAGGCCTTCTGCGCTGGCGGCGACGTGCGTGCGCTGACGGCATTGGCGCGCACCGATTTGCCGACCGCGCGCCGGTATTTCGCCAACGAATATACGCTCGATTGGCTGCTCGATTGTTTTTCGAAGCCAACCGTCTCCCTGATCAATGGCATATGCATGGGATCGGGCGTCGGATTGTCGTCATTCAATACGCACCGCGTCGCAGGCGAGAATTACAAATACGCCATGCCGGAAGCGGCGATCGGGCTGTTTCCCGATGTCGGCGTTGCGCATGTGCTGGCGCGATTGCCCTGGCCGATAGGGCTTTACCTCGGGCTCACGGGTCGCGCCATCGGCCGCGGCGATGCCTACGCGCTCGGTCTCATCACGCATTGTATCGATGGCGCGCATCACGCGTCGATCTTCGATGCCTTGGCGGCGGCCGAGCCCGTCGATCCGCTGCTCGATGGTTTGCATCGCGCTGTCGACGCCGGGCCATTGATGGCCGAACGCGCGCTGATCGAAGAGTTTTTCTCGCATGCCTCGCTCGACGGCATTGTGGCCGCGCTTGCATCGGCGACGGGAAGTGCCGAAAAATGGGCAAAAACGACGCTTTCTGATCTCATGACCCGCTCGCCGATGTCGCTCAAAATTACGGATCAGCATATCCGCCTCGCGCGCGTTCTCGATTTGAGGCAGACGCTCATACAGGATTATCGTTTGGCGTACCGCTGCCTTGAAGCACCGGACTTCGCGGAAGGCGTGCGCGCCGCGCTCATCGATAAGGATGGCCACCCGAAATGGTCGCCGGCAACGCTTGCGGACGTGACTGACGCCGCTGTTGCGCACTATTTCGCGCCGCTCGGCGCCGACGATCTCGTGCTGCCGTCGCGGGTTGAGATGCAGGCCGCGCGGTACTGAAACTTCCGCGACTGCGAGAAAATTGCATACAATTTTCTGAAACTCATTCGTATAATTTTGTCCAAGCCCGGAATTCGGGGTCGGGAACGATTAAAATAGCGTTCTGAAACCACCCCGTTACTATTCTTTTACTATATCTATTTAGTCGCCATTTATTCATCTGCGTTATCTTTTGGGCAACCCGAAATAATCGGGAAGCGTCAAACAGGTAATAGGCAGGGTCATGAGTATGGTATTCGATGTGGCGCGTCACAAGGCGCCGGTACAGGACGACACCTTCAGAGGTGAGTATCTCCAGGCGCTCCGTTTGATCGAGCGTCTCCACCGTCTTCTGCTCGATGTCATCAAGGATGAATTCGACCGTCAGGGCGGTGCCGAGCTCAACAGCGTGCAGGCGCTGCTGCTCTATAACATCGGCGAAAGCGAATTGACGGCCGGTGAATTGAAAACGCGCGGCTATTACCTCGGCTCGAACGTGTCCTACAACCTGAAGAAGCTCGTGGACATGGGCTACATCCATTACAAGCGTTCGGATACCGACCGCCGCTCGGTGCGCGTCAGCCTCACGGAAAAAGGCAAAGATGCCTGCGATATCGTCAACAGCCTTTATCACCGCCAGCTCGGCTCGGTGCAGGCCGTCGGCGAAGTCTCGAGCGATGACATCAAGGGCTTGAACAAGGCGCTTGTTCGCCTCGAGCGCTTCTGGTCCGACCAGATCCGCTATCGCCTGTAATCGCCACTGTCCTTCAGCCCAGCACTGGGGAGAGGGGTGGGCTGAAACATCAAAGGCCGTCCGGGTCACACCGGGCGGCCTTTGCCGTTGGCGCAGCGCCATCGCCTGCCGCGCGTGCCGGCCGGTGTTGCCGCAAGGGCGCGTCACATCAAAAAGCGACGCGGCCGGACCGAACGGGCTCGCCGACCGCCTGCGAGAAACGTAATCATTTCACGGTGTTTTGCGTGTTCGGGGTATGTCAGTGCACGTCGTAGCTGCCGCTATGCAGAAACCTTTCGTTAACGCATTTCGCGGACGGCTAGGTGGGCAATGTAAGACTTTGACCGCGCGCGCCGCTAAGGTGCGCCAGTGGAGGCCTCTGGTGGTGGTTGGGGATCGGATGCAGTCAGCATCAAATGGATCGCTGCGCAGTCTGCGGATGGCAGACAACGGGATGATGTCGCGCATGGGTTTTGCCATCGCTCAGCCCCTCACAGCGCTCAGTCGGCGCGCTGCGCGCGTCGTCTCGCGGTGGGTGGCTGCTGCCACCGTCATGGTCCTCGCCATGGGCGTGCACCCTGCCGCTGCTGAAGACCATATGGCGTACTTCCAGTTCGGCACCGTGCCGGGGTCGTCCTCGACCTACGATCGCGAGTTCATCCGCGAGTGGGAGAGCAACCCGCCGATGGGCTATGCCACGCTCGGCAAATCCAACATCGATCCGACCAAGGCCGCCATCAAACGCTACAGCGATATCGTGGCCGCTGGCGGCTGGCCGTCGGTGCCAACCGTTCAGATGCAGGCCGGCATGAGCGCGCCGTCGGTTGCCATGCTGCGCACGCGGCTCGCGGCATCGGGCGACCTCAAGGACGAAGACGATGGGTCGGCATCGTTCGACATGGGTCTCGAAAAAGCAGTGAAGCGTTTTCAGGCGTCCAACGGCCTGAC
>JBOFCQ010000144.1:0-20069 GCA_051646145.1 Hyphomicrobium sp. | reverse complement strand
GGCAACGTGCCCAAACGCGTTCGCAGTGCGCGCGCAGCCGCTCGTCGGCCGGCATGAACACGTGTCCGGCGGCGTAGTGGCCGGGCGCTGGCAGCGAGAAGCCGGCGGCTTTCGCTTCGGATGCGAAGAAATCATGCGGTATCTGGATCAGAATGCCGGCGCCGTCGCCCGACAGCGGATCGGCGCCGACCGCGCCGCGGTGTTCGAGGTTCTCAAGAATCTTGAGCGCGTCTTCGACGATCTTGTGCGACTTCTGTCCCTTGAGGTGGGCGATGAAGCCGACGCCGCAGGCGTCGCGCTCAAGAGCTGGATCGAAGAGGCCCTGCGGCTTGGGACGGCCGGATGCGTCCACGAATTCGTCGTCGCAGGGTGGCAGGTAGCCTTCGCTCATGGTGTCGACCTCGGGTGCCCGTCATCGGGCGCTGCGTATTGCGGAAGAGCGCGGTAGGTAAAAGCCGAAACGTCATCGGCTTTAAATTGGTGCGCGGGAGAATTGCGTCGCGTGGGTGAGGTGTGTCCGAACCTCGCCGGCCGCGCGTCAGCCGAAAAAGCCGCGCGCGGAGCTGCGTTTTCGGGCGTGGATGCCGCCCATGCGCGTGTGAAGCCGCGCCGCCGCGCCGCCATCGCTCGTCCGCCGATTGGGCGGCGCGCTGCCATACGCCATGTCAAACGATAACCCTGCCACGTCACACATCTCCAAGCGCGCCCTTGGATTGAGCCGCCGCGCGCCAGCGTGGCCGCGACCGTAAATCCAAGACACGCACAACTTATCTGGCCCCTGTCGGAAGGGGAAGCCATAAAGGACAGTATTGTTGACCTATTTCCAAATTCTACAGATTTCGACTTTCCGCACAAGCGGGAACCTTGTGCGCGGGGTGACGCATCAAAAGGCACGTCGGCTTGCCGCTTGCTGAAAGATTATTTCTCGATGCGCCGCGCACACCGCGCGGACGCAAAAAGGCGGGCAAGCCCTATGAGGGGCTGCCCGCCAAAAAACGTCGGCAGTCGCGTCCACTGCCGCGTTGCGTTTACTGGATGGTTGCGGCGTCGATTTCGAGCGGCGCGCCAACCTTGCCGCCAGCCGAAATGGCGATCTGTCGCGGCTTCATGCGCTCGGGGAGATTGCGCACGAGGTCGATGTTGAGCAACCCGTTCTCGAACGTGGCGCCCTGGACCTCGACGAAATCGGCGAGTTGGAATCGCCGCTCGAACGAGCGCGTGGCGATGCCGCGGTGCAGATAGCTGCGCGACTTGTCCTCGGCCTTTTTCTGACCGGCGACAGTCAGCGTCGTATCCTTGGCTTCAATCGAAAGCTCGCTATCGGCGAAGCCTGCGACCGCCATCGTGATGCGGTAGGAGTTCTCGCCGGTACGTTCGATATTGTAGGGTGGGAATCCGTTATCGCTGTCGTGACCGGAAACCTGATCCAGCATCTGGATAAAGCGGTCGAAACCGACGCCCGAACGGTAAAACGGCGTAAAATCAGTATGTCGCATGACATATCCTCCATGAGAAGCGACATGTAGAACGCCTGCCCAGAAATGGGCCAGACGGCTCAAGTCAGACCCCCAAGAGCGGCGGGTCTAGTCGGTAGATAGGAGCCGCCTGAGGCTCTGCAAGACCCCCGACCACGCGATTTCAACGCCCGCGCAAACCTGCGACGGATAGGCCATGGCGCGCGCTGTCCCGCGCTGTCCACTGAAGCGCGGGGCGTGTTCAACCGGGCGGCGTGGCGTCGGCGCGTGACCTCGATTAAGAATGGCCGTTGCATGACGGCGCGCATGACGGATCGCATGAAGGTGCGCATTGCGCGGGGTTGGGCGTGGCCGGCGTCGGAGCGGGTGCCGGGTGACGTTTTTCGGTCGTTCGCACGGCGCATCGCGCCGCGAGAATTAAGCGGCAGTGCCGGGCGGCAGTGGGGAGATCCGTGATGGAACTGGTTTCGATGTCGATCAATCCCGTGCCGCCGGGCGCGACCGTCGGGTCGTTCGCCGGATACGACGGGACGACGCTGCGCTATGCGCGCTGGGATGCGACGCGCGGGCCGGCGCGCGGAACGGTATGCATTTTCGCCGGGCGCGGCGAATACATCGAAAAGTACTTCGAAGTGATCGCCGATCTGCGGCGTCGCGGCTTTGCGGTCGCCATTCATGATTGGCGCGGGCAGGGCGGGTCGGAACGCAAGCTCGCCAATCCGCGCAAGGGGCATGTGGTCGGCTTCACCGAGTACGACCGCGATCTCGTGCGCTTCATGGACGAAGTGGTGACGCCGAACCTGCCTCAGCCCTTTATTGCGCTTGGTCATTCGATGGGCGGCAACATCCTGCTGCGCAATGCCCAGGATGAAGCGAGCCCCTTCGCGCGCATGATTCTCGTCGCGCCGATGATCGCCATTCACGCCGACGCCATCGGCCATAATCGCGGGCTCGCACGGTTCTACGCCGAAGTGGCCGGCAATCTCGGTCTTGCCACTGCCTATGTGCGCGGCGGCACGGATGAGGCTGAGGAGACGCTGGATTTCGACGGCAACGTGCTGACGTCCGATGTGCAGCGCTGGACGCGCAACAAAGCGGTGCTCGAAACGGCGCCCGAATTGGGCCTCGGATCGCCGACGATCGGCTGGTTCAAATCGGCGCTGCGCAGCACGGCGCTGCTGCAAAAGCCGGACTACGCCAAGTATGTCGCCGTGCCGATGCTGATGTTTGCCGCCGGCGCGGATCTCGTCGTCTCATCGAAGGCGATCGAGGATTTCGCGGTCGATCTCAAAATCGGCGGCCATATCCTGATGCCGGGATCGCGCCACGAAATCCTGCAGGAGAACGATGCCATTCGGCAGCGCTTCTGGGCGGCATTCGACGCGTATATGGGCGTTGCCATTCCGCGGGCGGCGTGACGCGCGGCAATCGACCGGTGCGCCGACGCGATGCGATCTCAGGCAGCGGTATCTCAGCCGGCAGGCTTTCAGTTGCCGGTCGTCGCGGCAATCAGGGCCAGCACCTCGCGGTGAAGGGCTGCATCGCCTGACGCCACGATGTCGCCGCCGCTTGCCGCCGGTCCGCCGTCCCACGTCGTCACCACGCCGCCCGCGCGCTCCACAATCGGGATCAGTGCGGCGATGTCGTAGGATTTGAGGCCGGGCTCGACGATGACGTCGACGAAGCCGGACGCCAGCAGACAATAGCCATAGCAGTCACCGCCGAAGCGGGTCATGCGCGCGCGCAACTGCAGCGCCGTCAGCACTGCTTGCTCGTGCGGCGCTTGAAAAAGCTGCGGGTGGGTGGTGGTGAAGGTCGCATGCGCGAGCGTGGTGCAGCGCCGTGTGGCAAGGCGGGCGGCCGGTCCGCCGCGCACGCTGAGTTCGGTTGTCGTCGCGGTCGAATAGAAGCGTTCGCCGGTGAAGGGCTGGTCCATCAGTCCGATCAGCGGGCGGCCGTCGACGATGAGCGCGATCAGAATGCCCCACAACGGGCTGCCCATGATGAACGCCCGGGTGCCGTCGATGGGATCGACGATCCAGTGATACCGCGCGTCTGCGGCAGACGTGCCGAATTCCTCGCCGGTCAGCCCGTGAGCCGGGAAGCGATCCGCGATCATGCGGGCGATGACTGTTTCCGCGGCGCGGTCGGCGGCTGTAACTGGATCGAAGCTGGTGTCGCTTTTGTTTTCAACAGCGAGTTCGCGACGAAAGTAGGGGAGCACGGCCGCGCCGGCTGCGTCTGCCAGGTCGTTGGCGAATGCCAGCAGTTGCTCGAACGATGGCTCGATCTCCGGTCCCAACTGTATGCTCTCCCTTCGTTTTTCGACACCATCGTGCATTATGAACGCTGTGCGCTTTACTTGCTGAAACCTGTTTTTCTCAAGATGTCCTGCGGCCTTCGACAAGATGTGTCGTGTCAGTTACATGGCTTTGTTAATGTATCTCTGCCATCGTTGGTCGGATTGCGGTCTTGGCCGAAGCAGCTCATCTTCAGGTTGTCGATTGCGCTGACACGCTTCTCCGCAATCGTTGCCCGTGAGGGCGTTTCCTCCCTAGACTTGGGCCGTTCGCTTTCCGAACGGCTTTTTTTTGGGTGCGATCCAGCTTTCATTTGGCCAACGAATTGCGCCGCAACATGAAAGCCGGGCTTTGGGCTTTCCGGCCGGCGATTTCGCGCATTCTCCAGAGAACCACATAACACACTGTGACTGCTTATGCTTTGGTGCATGATGGGTGGCGTCGGCCTACCCAGCCGTGCACCGTCAGGCCGTCAGCAATGCAGAATTGGCAGTTGTGGATGATGCGATGCAACCCTAGTTTTTGCATTGCGACATGGCGAGCCTCGCTTGTCTGTCGTAGCCCTCCTTGGGCGTTTCCTCCCTAGACTTGGGCCGTTCGCTTGTCGGACGGCCTTTTTTTTGGCTTTCGATTGGGCGCGGTCGCGTTTCGAAATGCGCGACCAAAGGGTAGATCCGCGGCGCGCGCTATTCGGCGGCCGTGCGCAATTCAAACAGCCCCGGCGCGTCGCTGACAATCTCGGTTAACGCCGCCATCAGATGGGCCTGAAGCTCGGCGTATCCGGCGCTCGCCTCGAATGACCGTTCGTCGAGATACAGTCCGCGATTGATCTCGATCTGCACCGCATGCACGGCGCGCGCAGGGTTGCCGTAGTGTTCGGTGATGTAGCCGCCGGCGTAGGGACGGTTGAGCTGGGCATCGAAGCCGCGATCCTGGAAGGCGTTGCGCACCAGGCGCGTCAGGCGGGCATCGCAGGATGCGCCGAAGCGGTCGCCGATGACGATATCGGGACGGGGGCCGCCTGTTGGCGCCGTGGTTGCCGACGGCATCGAATGGCAGTCGATCAGCACCGCATATCCGAACGTGTCGCGCGTCGCTTCAATGAGGCGCGTCAGTTCGACGTGGAAAGGCCGGTAGAGATGGTCGATGCGCGCCATGACCTCGGCGAGAGAGAGCCTGTCGCGATAGATCTCCTCGCCATCGGCCACAACCCGCGCCACGGTGCCAAGGCCACCCGCCACGCGGATCGACTGCGTGTTGGCGTGGGCTGGCAGCGGCTCGGCGACGAGTTCAGGATCGAGTTCATAGGGCTCGCGGTTGAGGTCGAGATAGGCCCGCGGAAAGCGCGCGGCAATCAACGGTGCGCCAAGCGCGACGGCCGGCGCGAAGAGCGCGTCGACGAGCGAATCTTCCGATTTTCTCAGCGCTTTCGGCGTCAGACGCGATTGCGCGAGGAACGTGCTTGGATAGACGCGGCCCGAATGCGGCGAGCAGAATACGAACGGCACGCTCTGCGCGGCAGGATGCGCCACGCTGAACGGGGGGAAGAACTCCTGCGGAATGATGGCGCTGGTGGCCGCTGCGGTCATCTCGAGGTGGTGCCCATGTCGACGTTCCAATAGTCCTTCACATCACCTCAGCGGTACCGCACTTGCCTGGCGCACGTTCCGGTTGCCAATTTTGCGCCAACGCTGACATGCGCGCCGTTCCGGCTGAGCTTTCGCCCATTCTCCTGGCGCGCCGCGCACCGCTCGTTCGCCACAACGCCGTCTCGGTCACGTCCGGAGACGCTGGCTTTGGCGGGTGCAGTGAACAGTTCTCCACTTTGCCAACGAAGCATCGCCATGTCCACGTGGCGCTAAGGCGGCGGCGGTCTCAACGACTGCAAACGTAGCCTTTCGCTGGGTAATCTGGCAGCCCTATCCGAGGCTGACCTGGGGCCGGTCTGCATCATCCACAACTTCATTCGGTATTTACCAAACTCGGGCCAGATTCCATTGCGATCGATTTTCGCGTATGTAGTGCACTTCAATCCCTCGGCTTTGCGAGCGCCCGTCCATGACCGCCAAACCTTCAAGCCTGCCGTTGCATCGCATTTTGCTGGCGGAAGACGACGAATCCATGCGCGGCTTTCTGGTCAAAGCGCTTGAGAAAGCCAACTACGATGTGGTCGCCTTCGCCAACGGCGAAGAGGCCTTCGAGCGGTTGAAGCACGAGCCTTTCACGCTGCTGCTGACGGATATCGTCATGCCGCGCATGGACGGCATCGAACTGGCGCGCCGCGCCAGCGAGATCGATCCCGACCTCAAAATCATGTTCATCACCGGCTTTGCCGCCGTGGTGCTGAACAGCGACAATGCGCCGCCCAAGGATGCCCGCGTGCTTTCCAAGCCGTTCCATCTCAAGGATTTGGTGCGCGAAGTCGACAAGCTGCTGGCTGGCTGACGTCTGCCGCGGCAACCCTCATAAAATCGTGTCTCGTGGGCTTGACCCCTATGGTCCTTGCCCTTAGAAGGCACTCTTCCCTTCGGGCACTTAGCTCAGCGGTAGAGCACTACCTTGACATGGTAGGGGTCACAGGTTCGATCCCTGTAGTGCCCACCATCTTTAACCGGTGTCGTTATGAAAGTTAGAAATTCACTGAAGTCACTCCGTGCGCGGCACCGCGACAACCGTGTTGTGCGCCGCAAGGGCCGCGTCTACGTCATCAACAAGACGCAGCGCCGTTTCAAGGCCCGCCAGGGCTAAGGCGACGTTTGGGCCGGCCCTTGAGTGGGGCGGCAGCAAGCTGTCTTGCCTGTGCGTGTAACGGACGGCGGCCACATCGGCGGCTGTTATGGATTGCCAGGAAACGTGGGCCATGACGCCCTGCGCGGCCAAATGCGCCTCGCGGGGCGAAGTTGTGTCTTGGGTTCGTGACCTGGGCGGCCCTCCCCCATCGGTATGAGGCATCATTACCGTTCTGTACTTTGACGGCCGCGCGAGCCTGCGATAGCGTCGCAGCCATGATAAAAGCCACCCGTTCCCCCGTTCAAGTTCTCATTCTGGCAGGTCTGCTGTCCGGCGCCGCTGTGCTGTCGACGGCCGCCGTTGCCGAAGAGCCGGCCACGCCGTCAGCCACCGAACAGCCCGGTGCAGCTGCGGCTGACAAAGCGCCCGGCGATGCAGGCCAACCCGGCGATGCGGCTCAGCCAGGCGACTCAGCGCAGCCAGGTGAAACGCCACCGCCGGCGATCGCCGAGGGCGAAACCGCGCCCAAGCCCGATGGCAGTGCTGGCGACAGCGCTGGCGCGGATGCGAACACAGGCGCCCAGCCCGACGTCGTCAATCCGAGCCTGCGCGATGCCTACCGCGACGCGCGGCGCGGCCGCCAGGGCGATCCGGGTCTGATGGGCCTGAATTTCCCGAAGACACCGGAAGACGCGCAATTCGTTCTCGGCAAGCTGTTCGGCAATCTGGCGGTGATCAAGGATACGGTCCTTGCCGAGAAAGTTATTCTGACGATTGAACGCATCTGGCGGCTGCCGGGCGGCGATACTGTCAATTTGCTGCTGGACCGCGCCACTAAGGCCGCCAATTCCAATAATCCCGATCTCGCATTGAAGTTGCTCGATGCAGCCGTCGAGCAGGCGCCGGATTATGCCGAGGCCTGGAGCCGGCGCGCGTTCGTCTATTACCTGAAGGGCGAGCAGGAGCGGGCGCTTGGCGATCTGCGTCGTACGCTGGCGCTTGAGCCCAAGCACTTCAGGGCGCTCGAAGGGCTTGCCAAAATTCTTGGCGAGTCGGGCGAGAAGAAGGGCGCGTATAAAGCGCTGCAGCAGCTTTTGAAGATCCACCCCAATGCGTCCGGCGCTAAGGAAACGGCCGACGAATTGCGCAAGGCCGTCGAGGGTCAGGGTATTTAAGGCCAGGGTATTTAAGCCGCCGACGTGCGCGGTGTTCTGCAATCGCCGCGCGCGATGTTCTGCATTCAGCGCGCGTCCCTTGGCCTCCACCTCATGACCGCGCGTGCTGTTCGCTCGTGAACGTCTGTGTGCGTGCACCGCGCAGCCGCGACGCCTCAGCGGCGCTGGCAACGCTTTTCCACTCATTTGATCCGAGCTTCAAACGCGGCGACGGATGTCTCGCGCTTTGGGCGTGTCGCCGGTCGCGGTGCCGCGCGCGCATTCCATATATATCTGCGCTGAGCACGGTCAGCTTCGTACTCATATAGATATAATCATATATATGACCTCAATTGAACAACCGCAATTACCGACTTTATTCATGCGAATTGTTCTGATGAAACACGGCAATTCATTTTAATTGAAAATGATTTCGTAACCAGAATTACCTGAAATAGCATTTCCCGGGGATGATTCGCTGGGAATGCACGCGATGCGAATTGCCGTGCGCATTTCCGCGATATGGAGTGAAGACGATGCAGCTCAGCTTAAAAGCTAAATCAAATACGGCCATCGCTTTTCTGATGGGCTTTCTCGTGTTGCTCGGTGTGGCCGTGGCTTTCGCCATTTCAAACAATGAGGCAGGGCTCGCGAAAATACGCCAGGCCAGCGATCTCAATGCAGATGTGGTTTTGCCATTCGTGAAGACCGCAATCGGCCTCAATCTAGAAGTCACGCAAGTTCAGCAGTTCCTGCAGGACGTTTCGGCGACCCGCGCTCAGGACGGCCTGGATGACGGCTTCGAGCAGGCTGAACTGCACGCCGCGTCGTTCCGCAAGGAATCGGCCAAGGCCATTCAAATTTCGAAAGCCCTCGAAAACGCTGAGTTGACCAAGGCGCTTGAAGATTCGGTACGCGCCTTCGAGCCATACTATGAAGCCGGAAAGAAGATGGCCAAGGACTATGTGGCCAACGGTCCGGCCGGCGGCAACCCGCACATGGAAGGCTTCGACCAGCAGGCCAATACGCTGCGCGCCGCCCTTGAAAACGTCGTCAGCATGACGGACGCCATTTCAAAGCATCACGCGAAAGTCGCGACCGACAGCATTGCGGAAATGGAAGCCGTGTTTGCTTCAGAGCGCACGATTGGCGTCGTCGCGGGACTCATTCTGGCGCTTTTCGCCGGCGCGATGGTGATGTTCCAGAATAGCGCCATCATCGGACCCATTCTCGGCCTCGATGCGCGCATGCGTGCCTTGGCCAATGGCGAAATCGATGCAGCCATTCCCTATGTCGGCCGCAAAGACGAAATTGGCGCCATGGCGTCGGCCATCGGCATCTTCCTCGGCAATGCCATCGAACGGCGGAAACTCGAGAAAGAAGCAGAAGCCACGCGCCAGAATGAAATCGAGCGCCAGAAGCAGCTCGAAGAATTGGCCATCAAGTTCCGCGCCGATGTCGACACCATTTCGGTGACGCTCGATCGCGAAGGTCATGCAGCCAAGTCGTCGGCCGGCGTGCTCACCCGTTCGGCGAACGAATCGGAAGGCAAGGCGCGTGAAGCTGTGGCGGCAACGTCCGCCGCCGCGTCCAACGCCCAGACGGTCGCGGCTGCAACCGAGCAGTTGAGTGCGTCGATCCGCGAAATCGCCAGCCAGGCGCAGCGCGTCAGCCATATCGTGGCGGGCACGTCGCAGACGGCAGAGATTGCCACGCGCAATGTCGGCGCGCTGTCGGAAGCCTCGAACGGCATCGCCAGCATCGTCACCGTCATTCGCAATATCGCGTCGCAGACCAACCTGCTTGCCCTCAACGCCACCATCGAAGCGGCGCGTGCCGGCGATGCGGGACGCGGGTTCGCGGTTGTCGCCAACGAAGTGAAGGCGCTTGCCGAGCAGACGGCGAAAAGCACGCAGGAAATCTCGAACATCATCGAGAATATCCAGAAGTCGACCGGCGATGCGGTGCAGTCGATTGCCGCCATCTCCGGCCAGGTCAGCGAGATCAACGGTCTCGCCATCACGGTTGCCGCCGCCGTCGAACAGCAGGAAGCCGTGACGCGCGAAATCGCCCACAGCGTCTCGCAGTCGGCAAAGAGCACGGATGTGGCACTGAACAACTCGACCGACGTGGCCATGGCCATCGGCGAGACGAAGGACGAAGCCAGCCGCATGAACGCGACATCGGACGCGCTCAACGCCGCCGTCAGGCTGCTTGCGGACGGCGTGCAGGCGTTCCTTGGCGGTATCTCGGAAGACCTGAAGGAACGCCGTCGCGTCGTGCGGCAGGCCGTCCACCGTCAGGTCAAAGTGCAGGCCAACGGCCAGACGCTTCAGGCACCGGTCAAGGATATCGGTTTGACGGGCGCGCGCATTCAACACGCCGGCAGCGTCGCCAAGAACGGCCGCGTCACGCTGGATCTCGGCCATGAGACGGGCACCGTCGGCTCGACGGTGGTGTGGAGTGATGGCGAAGCCGCGGGCGTGCACTTCGATCAGCCGTTGCAGCAGTATCCGAAGTGGATCACGGAAACCGGCAGCAGGGCGGCCTGAGGCATACCATCAGCGAACGTATACCGGGCGGCGGCGCTTTCGGGCGCCGTCGCTCTTTTTGTTTGAGCTGGGTGTGGGTGTCGATGACGTGCGCTTGACGCGCCGGCGTCAAATATCTTCGGCGATCGGCGCGCCGCTTTCGTCGACGAAGGCGATGCGGATCATGTTGGTCGCGCCCGGCGAGCCGAGCGGCACACCGGCCGTAATCAACAGTCCGTCGCGCGGTTTGACGAGGCCTTCCTCGAATGCGATGCGGCACGCCTTGCGCACCATGTGCGATAGGTTTTCCGGGTCGCCCGTCAGGATTGTCTGCACGCCCCAAGCCAGCGACAGCTTGCGCGCCGTTGCTTCAACGGGGGTCAATCCGATGACGGGAATGCCCGGCCGCTCGCGGATGACGCGCAGCACCGTCGAGCCGGTTGCCGTGTAGCAGACAATAGCGCCGAGCTTCACGGTGTCGGCGATGGCGGAGGCGGCAGCGGCGATGGCGTCGGCGCCTGTCGGCAACGGTTCGGTCTGCGTCGCGTGCAGGATCGGCTCGTACAGCGGGTCGGCTTCAACTTCGATGCCGATGCGGTCCATCATCTGAATGGCTTCGACGGGATACTGGCCAACCGCGCTTTCCGCCGAAAGCATCACTGCGTCTGCGCCATCGAACACGGCGGTTGCGACGTCTGAGACTTCAGCGCGCGTCGGCATGGGCGAGGAAATCATCGATTCCAGCATCTGCGTCGCGACGATGACCGGCTTTCCGGCGGCGCGCGCGAGGCGTGTGATGCGCTTTTGGATGCCGGGTACCCGTTCGACCGGCATTTCGACGCCAAGATCGCCACGCGCGACCATGATGCCGTCGGACGCGGCGATGACCGCTTCGAGATCGGTCACGGCCGACGGCTTCTCGATCTTCGACAGGATGGCGGCGCGGGTGCCGATCTGCTTGCGCACTTCATGCACGTCTTCGGCGCGCTGGACGAACGACAGCGCCACCCAGTCGACGCCGAGTTTCAGCGCATGCGCGAGATCGATCTTGTCCTTGTCGGTCAGCGGGCTGATGGGCAGCAGCGTGTCGGGCATTGAAATGCCCTTGCGGCTGGCCAGCATGCCGCCGACGATCACTTCCGATACGATGCGGCTCTGCGATTTTTCAATGACGCGCAGGCGAATTTTGCCGTCGTCGAGCACCAGCATGTGGCCCGGCTCGACGGCCTGGAAGATTTGCTCGTGCGGCAGGAACACGCGCTCGGATGAGCCGGGCGATTCCGTCTGATCGAGAATGAACGTCGCGCGATCGGTCAGCGGCACGCGTCCGCTGGCGAATTCGCCGACGCGGAATTTCGGACCTTGCAGGTCGGCGAGAATGCCGATCGGGTGCCTGTGGCGCGCCGCGCAGGCACGCACCGTATTATACAGCGTCTTCGACCCGTCATGGGTCGAATGGCTCATGTTGATGCGGAAGACGTCGACGCCAGCGAGAAAAAGCCGCTCGACCATTTCGGGAGCGGCAGATGCGGGGCCAAGCGTCGCCACGATCTTGACCCTGCGATTGCGTCTCATTTTTCCGGCGTTCCTTGCACATCAGGATCGGTGAGACGGATGGTCCATTCTTTGGCCTCCCCGGTGTCCACTTCAAAAAAACCTGTGCGCTTATATCCGCGTTTGGAACAATCCTGAACCCCCCGAATGACGAAGGATTTGTCGGCGGTGCACATGTCGTTCTTGCCGGCCCATTCGCCGCCTCGGTCGTAATCGATGGCGTGGACGTAGACGAAGCGGCTCGGCACGGGGCCTTTGAGCAGCGTTTCGCAGGTCTGCGCCGCAACGTTCCACCACCCCTCGGTCGCCCAGCCCGTCGGGTCCTGGTAGCCGATGGCAACGCCAATGCGGCTTGCGGTCGAATTGCACAGTTTCATGTCGGCGCGCGCCGACACGGTTGAGGCCAAGAGGCCGGCGACGAGAGCGGCAAGCGCGAGAACGCCGGCGTGGCGCGGCGAAATCGACCAAACCCGTGTCACAAACAAACTCCTAGCGGAAAAGCGAAGCACCTCCCGGGTTTAGCCTCGCAACCCACAGCACTCAAGGGTCGATAAGTATGACGCGGAAGTCATTGACGTTGGTTTGCGTCGGACCACAGAGGATGAGGTCGCCGAGGGCCCCGAAGAACCCGGACGAGTCGTTGTTCTCCATGAAGTGGGCGGCATTGAGATTGCGCGCGGCGGCGCGTGCCATCGTATCGGGCAGCACGAGCGCGCCGGCCGGATCGCCGGCATTGCCGCCGCCGCCGTCGATGCCGTCGGTATCACCTGCAAGTCCACAGATGCCGCTTTCGCCGTTCAGCGCCAGTGCGAGGCCGAGCGCGTATTCCTGGTTCGGACCGCCGGCGCCGTTGCCGCGCACCGTCACCGTCAATTCGCCGCCCGACATGATCGCCGTCTTGGCCTTGCGGCGTTTGGCGTCGCGCGCCATCTCGGCATGGAAGGCTGCAATGTCACGCGCCTCACCTTCCAGGCTGTCGCCGAGAATATCGACGGCATAGCCGGCATCGCGGGCGATCTTTGCCGCCGCTTCGAGCGATGCTTTCGGCGCAGCGACGATGCGATAGTCCGACGTCGAGAGCTTGGGATCGCCGGCTTTCAGCGTTTCGTTTGCGGGATCGTTAAGGGCCGCGACGACTTCGGCCGGGAACGACTGCTCGGCAAGCGGGCGCTGCGCCGTGCTTGGCATCGCGGCGAGAATGGCCCCGGCGCGGCCGAGGATCTCGCGCGCCTGCGCCAGCGTCGAGCGATCCGCGACCGTTGGACCCGAGCCGATTTCGTCGGGATGATCACCGGGCACATCGGAGATCGACAGCGTCAGCAGGCGCGCCGGATGGGCCGCTGCTGCGAGCTTGCCGCCCTTGATGCGCGAGAGATGTTTGCGCACGCAGTTCATTTCAGAAATGGGCAACCCTGAGCGCAGCAGCAATTTCGTTGTCAGTTGCTTGGCCGCAAAGCTGACGCCCTCGACGGGTGCAGCCCAGATGGCCGACGCGCCGCCTGAGAGCAGGCACAGCACCAGGTCGTTCGGCCCCGCGCTTTGCGCCAGTGCGATGGCCCTGGTGGCGCCGACAATTGAGTTGTCGTCCGGCACGGGGTGGCCGGCTTCCAGAATTTCGATGATCTGGGTCGGCAGACCGAAGCCGTGGCGCGTCGAGATGAGGCCCGAAATCTTGTCGCCCTGGCCGGCGGCGATGTAGTGGCGCTCAGCGGCGACTGCCATGGCGGCTGATCCCTTGCCGCCGCCGATGATGATGATGCGGCCGTCCTTCGGCACGGGCGGCAGGTGCGGCGGCAGGCAGACATCAGGGTGCGCCGTCGCGTAAGCGGCCTTGTAGAGCGCGTTCAACAGGTCGCGCGCGCCGCTGGTGCTGACGTCGGCCATGAAACCTCCCCGGGAAATGGTGTTGTTGTGGTCTTTAGTATTGGTTTGCGAGATCGCTCCCGGCCCGTCAAGGAATAGGAAGCCGCAGCCGATGGCCTTCAGGCACAGCCGATGAGGGGCGCGTTCGCTGGCGGCCGCAAGCCAAGTGAGCGGCGGTCCCGGAGGTGGCCTGGGCGTCGTCTGGGCCTCGTCTGGGCTTGGTCTAACGGCCGCCGGCGGGCTACAGTCGTGCCAAGACGCTGGCCATTCGCCTGTTTCGGCGGGCCGGGTCCAATGCCAAGCCAGGAGATACCGCGCGTGGACGCTCTCGATCCCCAGACGACGCTTGAACTCGAAGCGGCGGCCTATCGCCGGCTCGTGGCGCACCTGCGCTCACGCACCGATGTGCAGAACATCGATCTGATGAACCTTGCAGGCTTCTGCCGCAACTGCCTGTCGAACTGGATGATGGACGCCGCCAAGGCCAAGGGCATCGCCCTCTCGAAAGACGATGCGCGCGAGATCGTCTACGGCATGCCCTACAGCGAATGGCAGGCCAAATATCAGACGGACGCCAGTGCTGCGCAGAAGGCGGCGTTCGAATTGGCGCGGCCGAAGGATCACTGATCCGCGGGCTCCACCGGCGGCGCGGTTGGCGCGTTGCACTGAGTCGCGCCTGCGGCGCTTTGTTCGTCAAGATGTTTCAACAACATATCCCTTGGGATATAGCCCGTCGGTTCCTTGCTCCGCTGTCACTTCGCGCGTTAGCGTCGTTCGCAGTTGGATTGGTTCGAGGGGTTACGGGATGACGACGTTACAAGGCACCGCGCAGAAGCAGTTGCGCCAGCTTGTCGAGCAGATCGAGCGGCTGGAAGAAGAAAAGAAGCAGCTCGCCAGCGACATCCGCGACAAATATCTCGAAGCCAAGGCCGTCGGATTCGACGTCAAGGCGATGCGCCAGATCGTGCGTCTGCGCAAGAAGAGCCAGTCGGAGCGGCAAGAAGAAGAGAGCATCCTCGAAGTCTACATGCATGCGCTCGGCATGCTGGAGGATGGCGCCCGCCTCGAAGCCGCCGCCGACGCCATGATCGCCGCCGAGTAACTTCGGAACGTTTGCCTGTTGAGATTGCAGCGCGCAGCGTCGGCACCATGCCGGCGCTGCGTTGCTTTTTGTATGACGCTTGCGCTTGTGGCGGGCGCGCGGCGCGTGCCGGGCGCATGGCTCGCCCAAACCAAATCGGCTTGCGCATCGCGCCTGGATCTTGCGGCTTTGGAACGTCAGGTCATGGCTTACGATCGTTCACCAATTCGTGGCCGGAACGCCGCCGTTGCTACTCGCGCGGCGCTGGAAACAATGATAAGGTGATAAGCGGAATTATTCTTTTAGAGATAAGTTCCTCTTATGCATCACGTTACACTCAAACAACTCCGATATTTCGAGGCGCTTGCCCGCGAGCTGCATTTTGGCCGTGCGGCCGAACTGTGCGCGGTGACGCAGCCGGCGCTCTCGATGCAAATCCAGGAACTGGAAGCCAACCTTGGGGTAACGCTCGTCGAGCGCACGCGTCACGGCGTCAAGCTGACGTCGAAGGGCGCTGAACTCGTGCCGCGCATGCAGCGCGTGCTCAACGACGTGCGCGATCTCGTCGATCACGCCAAGCAATCGGCGGGCCTGTTGACGGGCGTGCTGCGCCTCGGCGTCATCCCGTCAATCGCGCCGTATCTGCTGGCGCCGCTGCTGCCGCTCGTCAAAGCGCAGCATCCCGACCTCGAATTGCACGTTCGCGAAACGCAGACGGAAACGCTGCTGCACGAACTCGTCGAAGGGAAGCTCGATTGCCTGCTGCTGGCGCTGCCTCTGCGTCACACCGACATCGAGACGCTCGATCTGTTTGTCGATCGTTTCGTGCTGGCGTTGCCGAAGGGGCAGGCATTGTCGGGCAGTGTGCGGGCGACGCGTGAACTCGTCGAGCAGGAGCGCCTGCTGCTGCTTGAGGAAGGCCATTGCCTGCGCGATCAGGCTCTCACCTACTGCAATCTGCAGCAGGTCGATTCCGTCAATACGTTCGGGGCGTCAAGCCTGTCGACGATCGTCGAGATGGTGGCGGCGGGCTTCGGCATCACGCTGCTGCCCGAGATCTGTATCGGTGTCGAAGATCGCGCGCGTTCGGTTTCCTTGATGCGCTTCGTCGATCCGGAGCCGTCGCGAACCGTTGGCCTGGCTTGGCGGAGGTCGAGCCCGCGCATCGGCGATTTTCATGCACTTGGCGCCCTCGTCAAACAGGCCGGCGCTGACGCTTTGAAGCGCGCGCACGCCATTGAAGAGAGAAACGCACCCGTCGCGGCGAAAAAAGCGTGAAGGGCAAAGCGCGCCGCGAAGCGTTTCGAGCGGCGCTCGCGCGTTAATTACTTCGCGCTCGTCTTGACGTTGCGGTTGCCGATTGCCGTCGGCGCCGCAGCCGGATTGCCCGCGAGTTCCAGCAGCGCATCGAGATGCACGGCCTTGCCCTGGAACTGCTGCGCCCACATCACCTGCGCCAACTGCTGACCGGGCCTGAAGCGCATCGGCTGGATGGCGCCCTCGTCGTCGATCATTTCAAGCGTTTTGGCGACGTCGGGATGCTGCAGTCCGGCGAGTTGCGGATCATGGGCCGACGCCGTTTCCGTCAACAGCGGCGCCAGCGGGAACGGACGATACGCCAGTTCTTCCGGATGATCCTCGTCGAATTCGGGCGCTTGCACCCAGCCGTTGCCGAGGCTCTCGGGGCTCATGTCGGTGATGGAATTGGATTTGAGTTCCGGCGTCAGCGCGGCGACGCGCGCGCCTTTGGCGGCGCCCTCGGCGTCGGAACGGGCCGCTTGCGACAGTCCGGGTTCGGAAGTCGCGGCGGCGGCGGCGAGGGCTTGCGCGGGACGGGCGGCGGGCTTTGGTCCAACGACGAGTTTCGGCACCGGCGCGCTCTGCGCCTTAGCGACAAGCGCCGCGAGCTTACTGCGGTCTGCGTCCGTCGGGCGAGGTTTGAATTTCGAGCCGCGTTCGACGAGTTTCGGTGCGCCAATGAGCTTCGGCGCGGTGGCCGCAACGGACGCGCCGTTGACGGACGCCGCCCACGGCAATTCGTCATCGGCCATCGGCGCGAACGCGATCTGTCGTTTGCTGTCGGTGGCCGTGCGGCTAGTCGAACCGGCCGGCGTCAGCGCGGCGAGTGTCAGATTATCGTTGCGGGCGCTCGGCTTTTGCGTGGCGGCCGTTGCCGTGGCGGCGGCAGCCGGCTGCTGCGGGCGTTTGGCAACAGAGGGCATCGGCACGCTGAGCGCAATCTGGATGGCGGAGCGGGGCGCGCGGCGCTCTTCATGGAATTCCGCGATCTGCGTTGCGAGTTCGCGATGCTTGGCGCGCGCCGCCGAGACATCGCTCGGCGTGATGGAGCCGCCGTCGGCCGGCGCGTGGCGCGTGCGGCCCTGCGGGAAGAGCAGCGCCAGTTCATAGCGCGGCAGACGCGGCCACGCCCGAACGCGCGCCGTATCGACGTGCACGAACGGAATGCCGGAGGTCGGATAATAGCCAACGCCGCCGCGCTCGCGCACGAGTGCCGAATAGCGCATCCGCTTCAGCGGCACGTCGGGGAAGGCGACATCGATGGCCTTGCCGGTCATGTGCTGGCTCTGGCTGGCCTGGCCGCCGCGCGTCCGCCGCAGCATGTTGTTGGTGCCTTCCGAGCGGTAGCCGCAGATGATGTGCGCCGGCTCTCTCGAACCGAGCTCGGTGTGCATTTCCCAGATGAGGTCGATCGTCGCCGGATCGATGCGAATGGCTTCGTTCTTGCGCCAGTCGCGCATCAGCCAGTCGATTTTCTTCAAGGCGTCGGGAACGTACTTGCCATCCTTCTTGTACGTGATGGACAGCGTTTCCTTGGTGTGGATGTGGTAGAGCGAGATGGTTCTATCGCCGGTATCGGCCGCGATCATGCGATCGGCCGAGAGCCCGAACGCCAGCATCAACGCCATGATGCCGACAATGGCGGCTTTCCGGAGTGGAGCCACGAAAGATCCCCGATCCCTACGCAAAATTTTGAACGTACCCCGTGCTCGGCCGGCGCTGGGACTGTCTAGGGTTAATCCCGAACCCTTAACGCCCGGTAACTGCGCCAGTGGTTACTAAAGCCGGTGCTCTTGGCGATAAAAGGGCAGGTAGGCTCGCGGGCGGTACATTCGGCTGAAATAGCGCCGCTGAGCGCGTTCGGCATGCAGACATGCCGCAGCAGCGCCGAGGTTCGTTTCTGGCGGGTCTTAGGTCGCGACAGCGCTTCCAGCCGCGCCTTGGCACAACGCCGTCAGCAGGGCTCTTCGGCCGCTTGAAAGCATCCCTGCCGCCGCGTGGCCGAATAGGCCGCTAGTTGCCGAACATGCCGTTCAGCAGGTCTGATACGGACTGCGAACTCTTCTTGCGCGGCTGGGCAATCTTAACGCCGCGCGGCGGCTTGCCGGCCGGCGATGGCGGGGCGGCGAAATCTTCAAAGCCATAGGCGTAGCCGCGCTGCGCCCCGCGACGCCGGCTCTCGCCCGGCAACGCGTCCCAGTCTTCGCGGCGGCGCGCAACCGGCACTTCGGCCGGAAGTAGATGATCGCGATGGCGGGCGATGGCATCGAACCGGCCATCGAGCCCCAGCTTGACGCGCTGTTCGTGACCGTAGACGTCGCCGAACACGGCAATCTCTCCATCGTCGCGCACCCACGCCGTAAAGTATGTGACGTGAACCGGCAGCGGCCGCTCAAGCGTGACGTCGTTTTCGTCGGGGCCGCTTTCGATGAGGTCGCGCACATGCCCGCGTTCCCAGCCTTTGTCCTCGCTCATGATGACTTCGGCGAGACGCACCGGATTGCGCACGCGCATGCAGCCGTGGCTGAAGGTGCGCACCTGTTCGTTGAAGAGGCCCTTTGACGGGGTGTCGTGCAAATAGACGGCGTGCTTGTTCGGGAACAGGAACTTCACGACGCCAAGCACGTTCGAGCCGCCTGGCGGCTGGAAAACATCGTAGTTGCGGATGTCCTGGCGATACCAGTCGACATCCCAGGCGCTGACCGTGCGGCCATTGCGCTGCATGACGAGGCCGCGGCCATCGATCGGATTGCGTCCGCCCCGAAGCGAGGGCAGCAGCTCGCGGACCTTGATCGATTCCGGAACAGTCCAGCGCGGCTGGAAAACCACCGTGCGCATACTGTCCGAGAACACAGGCGTCTGCGTATCGACACGGCCGGTGACGATGCGCTCTTCATGTAGCAGCGTGTTGTTCTTGACGACGCGCACCAGGAACTCAGGAATGTTGACCCAGATGTGCGTTGAGCCGAGGTCGTCCGGCATCCATCGCCACTGTTCCATATTCGCCAGCAGAAGGCGTTCATCGACGCGGCTGCGTGCATTGAGCGCGGTGCGCAGTCCGCCATTGATGGTGGCGTTGACCGGCTCGATGCCGTGCTTGTGCTTGTAGGCCTTCACGGCGTCGGCGAGCACGGGATCGTAGAAGTTCTGATCGATGGTGCCGCCATCGGGGCGGGCGGACGGCATGGCGACGTTGAGTCGTTCGCGCACCAGCCGGACATGCGCATGCGATTTGCCGGGCGATACGTTCGGCCCGCTCGGAATACGTTCGCGATCCTGCGGCGGCGCTGTTTTGAGCGCCATCAGCTTCTGGCGCAGCATCTCGAACTGCGGGTGCTTGGGATGCAGCCCGCGCAAGTACGCATCTTTCGACGGCGCGGCGGCAAGGGCTTCCAGCAGCTTCGGCCGCTCGATCAGTTTCGGTTTGCGGTCGATATAGGAGGAGAGCTGCGTCGTCGGATCGGGGATACGTCCGCCGCGCGCATCGCGTGCGTACGCCATCGCGACCAGCGACAGTTTGATTTCGGCGTCCGTCAGATCGTCTTCGCTGAACGTGCCGCTACCGATCTGGGCGAGACCCGGACTGCGATAGTCGTCCGCGCGCAATCCCCAATCGTCGGCCTTGCGAATTTCAGCGATGAGAGCTTCGCCCGCGGCGTTGAACCCGGACGGCGTGACCCACAGCGATTGGCCCATGCGGGCATCGTAGAAGGTTTGCAGGGCCTGCCGGTCGGCGGCATCGAAGCCATGCAGCGTCGCCGCGGCCTTGGTCTCGAAATAGCGCTTGA
Source organism: Hyphomicrobium sp. (assembly GCA_051646145.1). GTDB lineage: Bacteria > Pseudomonadota > Alphaproteobacteria > Rhizobiales > Hyphomicrobiaceae > Hyphomicrobium_B. The sequence continues at coordinate 294 of JBOFCQ010000144.1, read as the reverse complement.
TCGGCAGCGACATCGGCGTGGCGGCCGGCGCGATGGTGTCTGTGGCGGCGACAGCGGGCGGTGCTGCCGTTTCGCTCGGGCTTGCGGCGCGTTCAGCAGCGTCATGAGATGGCAGCGCTTCTGCCGGTCCGGCGTCGGGCCCATCCGTTTCGGGTGCATCCGTTTCCGGCGTTGGCGCGGTGATGGCGGTTTGCGGCGTCTCGGCGGTTGCCGGCGTCGCAGCGGTTGGCGCGGTCTGCTGTGGCGGGGCGGTCGTGCGCGTCGCCGGTGTCTCGGCCGTTTCGTCGGGAGCGG
>JBOFCQ010000089.1:0-2055 GCA_051646145.1 Hyphomicrobium sp. | reverse complement strand
TCGGCATCGAGCTGCCCGCGCACGCTGGCGCGCATTTCATCGACTTCGCCGCTGCTGACGACGCCCTGTTCGACGAGATACTTGCTGTACATTTCAGTGACGGTCGGATGGCTCTTGATCGTCTTGTACATGCGCGGCTGCGTGAACAGCGGCTCGTCTGTTTCGTTGTGGCCATAACGGCGATAGCAGAACATGTCGATGACGACGGGCTTCTGGAACCGCTGGCGGAATTCAGTCGCAATCTTCGCGACGTGCACCACCGCTTCCGGATTGTCGCCGTTGACGTGGCAGATCGGCGCTTCGATCATCAAGGCGACGTCGGAGCAATAGGGCGACGAGCGCGAATTGTGCGGGCTCGTCGTGAAGCCGATCTGGTTGTTGATGATGAAGTGGATCGAACCGCCCGTGCGGTGGCCTCTCAGCCCCGACAGTCCAAAGCATTCCGCCACCACGCCTTGACCGGCAAACGCGGCGTCGCCGTGAATGAGCAATGGCAGCACGGGGTGACGCTCGCCCGCCTGGCAGCCGAGCTGATCCTGCTTGGCGCGTACCTTGCCGAGCACCACCGGATCGACGATCTCGAGATGCGACGGATTGGCGGTCAGCGAGAGATGCACGTTATTGCCGTCGAACGAGCGGTCGGACGACGCACCGAGATGGTATTTCACATCGCCCGAGCCTTCGACATCGTCCGGCTTGAACGAGCCGCCCTTGAACTCGTTGAACATGGCGCGCAACGGCTTCGACATGACGTTGGCGAGCACGTTCAAACGGCCGCGATGCGCCATGCCGAGCACGATCTCCCGCACGCCGAGATGTCCGCCGCGCTTGATGATCTGTTCGAGGGCCGGAATCATGGCTTCGCCGCCATCGAGGCCGAAGCGCTTCGTGCCGGTATATTTGACGTCGCAGAATTTCTCGAACGTCTCGGTCTCGATCAATTTGTTGAGGATGGCCTTGCGGCCTTCCTTCGTGAAATTGATGTCCTTTTCCGCGCCTTCGATGCGCTCCTGGATCCACGCCTTCTGCGCCGGATCGGTGATGTGCGTGAACTGCACGCCGACATGGCGGCAATACGTGCGCCGCAGGATGGCCAGGATCTGCCGCATGGTCGCGGTTTCGAGACCAAGCACACGATCAATGAAAATCGGCCGGTCGAGATCGGCATCGGTGAATCCGTAGGTCTCGGGCAGCAGTTCGCGATGCAGCTTGCGGTCGGAGAGGCCGAGTGGATCGAGATCGGCGGCGAGGTGGCCCATGACGCGGTAGGCGCGAATGAGCATCAGCGCACGGATGCTGTCCTGCGTCGCCCGCAGGGATACTGCCGGCGAAAGATCGAAACCGGCCACGTGCGCCTCGGCAGCCAGCCGGCCGCGAATGTGCCGCTCGGATTCGCCGTAGTCGCCGGTCAGCGCACCGACGAGATCCTTGTTGGTCGAATTGTCGTTGAGCAGCATCGACAGCGGCGCGGCCCACGACGGGCCGGAGTAATCGGCCACGTCGTTCGACTGGTCCTGAAGGCTATCGAAGAACCGCCGCCACTCGTCGCTGACCGCGCCGGGATTGCGCGCGTATTGCGCTTGCATCTCCTCGACGTAGGGCGCGTTGGCCGCACTCAGAAACGACGTCCGAAGAAACGCTTCGTTCAGCGCTTGTCTCGACATATCGGCTTACCTTTTCTTGCTCCGGCGCTTTCGTCCGGCAGACTGAAATCGGCTTTGCCCCATCTGCCCGGCGTAGGTACGCCGCTCGATGTCGTGCTGTCCGGCTAGGACTGCAAGACCCCGAGCAGCGTCTTGCCAAGGGACGCGGGACTTGGCGAAATTGCAATGCCGGCGGCTTGCATGGCTGCCAGTTTGTCTTCGGCCTTGCCTTTGCCGCCTGAAATGATGGCGCCGGCATGACCCATGCGGCGGCCGGGCGGCGCGGTAACGCCTGCGATGAACCCGGCCATCGGCTTCTTGCGGCCCTTCTTGGCTTCGCGGCTGAGAAACTCCGCCGCTTCTTCCTCGGCTGAGCCGCCGATTTCGCCGATCATAATGATGGATTGTGTAT